>SLLW01000165.1 GCA_007133875.1 Balneolales bacterium
AAAAACAAAATGGTCATATTAATGACCTGATGAATGATCAATTGTACTCCGCACCTTGCACACACTCTCCTGGACTATAATTCAAATATACCGTTCCTATGAAATCTTTTGTCTGGTCTCCTCCCGCTGGCTTTTCCTGGATTTTCTCCCGGCCCATACCCATTGTTATGCCGATTTTTTTGATTGTTATTTTTATGATTACCATTTCCTGTGTAAATGAGGAAGGGAAAGTGCCGTCAATCACCCCCGTTGATCCCGATGCAACAACGGAAACCCGTGCTTTGCTTAAGAACCTTGAAAAGATCCGCCATGATCACATCTTGTTTGGACATCAAGATGCTATGGCGTATGGAGTTACATGGCGGGATGAAGAAAATCGTTCGGATGTGAAAGACATTACCGGCTCCCACCCGGCTCTGTATGGCTGGGATTTGGGTCATATTGAAATTGAGGCTGAAAAAAACCTGGATGAAGTACTGTTTCAGGATATACGGAATTGGATTATTGAGGCCTACGAACGAGGTGGAGTCATTACTCTCAGCTGGCATCTGAATAACCCTGCAACCGTAGATGAGTTGCCGGAAGAACACGATCCGGATGAGTGGGAGGCCACGGGCAGCTCCTGGGATACGACGCCGGTTATTGAAGAAATCTTACCCGGAGGTGAATATGAAGAGGTTTATAACGACTGGCTCGATAAGCTGGCTGCGTTTATAAATACACTTACCTCGGAAGGAGCGTCTATTCCCATTATCTTCAGGCCTTTCCACGAAGTTACCGGACACTGGTTCTGGTGGAGTGCCCAAGTTGCTACCCCGGAGGAGTATATAGCTTTATGGCAATATACCGTCGAAGCGCTCAGAGACGAAAGGGGATTGCACAACCTGCTTTATGCCTATACACCGAATACCCTGAATGAAATGGACAGTTGGGATGAGTTTCTGAAGTGGTACCCCGGGGATGATTATGTCGACATCATAGGCTTTGATGATTATTACACGCTTCAGGGCGGTTACGGGGATGATCAGCCGGTAGAAAAGTTTTCGGAGATGCTTTCCTGGCTGGTCAACGAGGCCGAAAAAAGAGACAAAGTACCGGTAATTGGCGAAACCGGCCTTGAAGCTGTAGCCATCGATGACTGGTATACTAACCTCCTTCTTGAAGCAATAAAATCTAACCCGGAAGCCGGGCGGTTAGCATACGTCCTTGCCTGGCGCAACGCTAACGAAGAAACCGATCGTAAAGATCATTTTTATGTCCCCTATCCCGGACATCCAGCCGAGTCTGATTTCCTCAAATTCACGGAGGATCCCATGATTCTGCTGGAAAATGATCTGCCTGATATGTATACATCTCCCTAAACCCCGTATCTGCAAACCGATAGCTTTTGATTATGATAGAAATCCAGCGGCTATTTTTGCTCAGTCCTGCAAAACCAGGTGTCACATCGGAATATGATCAATCTTTTGTCATGTTTCGGAGTTTTAGGGGGGGCTCCCCTTAATGGCCTCTTGCTCAACAGTCTCTGCCACTTCATTGGAAGCGGAAACCAATGCAATCCAGGATGACAATTGAGGGTTTGCAGAGGTCCGTGGCGGTCAATTCATTAAGAACCCCACTACTATGCCGGATTCAATTTCTGGTACGGTATGCACCTGGGAGCCAATAACGAATACGCTGATCGCGAATGGCTTATCCGGGACCTGGACCAACCTGAGTACCTTGACGTTACCAACCTGCGTGTGCTTGCTTCAAGCGAAGGCCCGGAAGATGGAAAATGACGTGTACTATCACCATCTGTCCCCGTGTCGCTGCAACAAACGGATGTTCTTTTACGTAATATTCCTATATAATGATGGTGGAGTCTGTGGTGCAACACACTCTGCCGGACACCCAAAATCAGGTGGTATGACAAGGAGATGGTTACTATTTCCGGTTGTTCTGTTGCTGTTTCTGATGAGCTGGCAACCACTCAAGGCGCAGTCCCGCACCGAGGATGCCAAGGACCGTCTCGATGGCAAGGACAGCGATCATGTTGTGGTTCAGGCCGCCCGTATCATGTGGCACATCGGATTTGATCTCACGGCCGAATTTTTCTATTTCCGTCCGGCTTACGATGATGAACCGCCGCTGCGGTATAACCGTTATCCGTATCAGGATTCCCGTTTCCCCGGGGTTCGCAACTTTGATGAGGGGCATCGGGGGCTTTGGGACATCCAGGCCACATTCTCTCTTCCGCAGACGTCACAAGCGATGTATCAGGGTTCTGCCACCATCAAACGGAATATCCGCTACTGGAGTCTGATCGCAGGTTATGAGTACCTCAAGGAGGAGGTGGCTCCGTACGGCATTCATCAGACCGCTTTCCTGTTTGAACGGAAGTTTCGCTTTTGGGAAGGGGGTGATGCCGGGTTGCAGTTCGGCGGACGCGCTTTGAGCCTCGACGGCGATGTCTATCCCGGTCCCGATATTGGAGTGAATATCGAGCTTTATCCACGGCAGCCTTTTTCCATCGGATATGCCGGAAACTGGACCCATACGAGATTTGCCGATGTGGTCAACCATCAGTTGGAACTCGGTGTGCACATCGATGCCGCCCGGTTCTTCTTCCGTTATCGCTGGCTTGATATTGGAGGCATCAACTTCGGTACACTAACTGCCGGTACCGGGTTTTATTTCTGATTCCAGTGGATATTACCATTCGTTTACCGGTCACAAAGACTCGGCTGTGAGAGACTCGCTAACCATGATTTAATAAACAAATAAGCAGTCCGTGTAAAATGAAACAAAAGGCCTGTTATATGATCTCTGAATCCTGAAAATCACGTCGCAATCATACTGAGCATAGCCTGTCCATAAGAGTATGTTACCTGGCAATCCTTACAAAATAATTCTTCAATCTCTTGTTTTTATTCTACGATCTCTTGAAGTCTACAGCTTTGGGACAAAATACGCGGCCAGAGTGGATGGGAGCGACCCCGTCCACCTGACCGGTTGAACGCATGTTATGTACTGATTATTTAACGAGGGTCATGGTACGCGTGATGGAACGATCGGCGGTCTGAAGGCGGTACAGGTACATGCCGCTGGACAGCTCCGCGCCGTCGAAACTCACCTGATGCTGACCCGCACTGCGGTGGCCATCCACAAGTGTAGTAATCAACTGCCCGTGAATGTTATAGACATTCAGCGTAACCTGCTGATCATTGTTCAGTTCAAAGGTGATGTTGGTAGTGGGGTTGAACGGATTGGGGTAGTTCTGTTTCAACGCCATATGTACCGGCAATTCGTCCTGGGCGGCGCTTGTTGCAAGCGGATCGTCGGGGGAGTCACTCAGGATGATATTGTCAAGATACATGATGGAATAGTCCTCGTCACGTGCCTCGAGCCCTTCGTGTTCCTCAAAATCAGGCATGATTGCAATGACCGGGTATTCACCGGCGGCATCGGGAAAGTGGAAGGTTATGGTTTCCCATCCCTCGGTAACGGTCTGGGCTTCCATGGACGGTAACTCGAAATCCTCCGTTTCTTCACTGCCTTCCACCTTGAACCGGAGCTCACTGATATACGGCTTCCAGACCTGGTAATGGGTATACTTCATCTCATCCATATCCAGGGGCTCGAATACCTCACTCCAGAAGCCTCCCCACGGATTTCCATCATGGGCACGGGTGTACTGGAGCACATTCTCGCTGCTGTTGACGTCATCCGGGTCAGGGTTTGGAACCACCTCGAAGACATCATCCGGATCGACCGCTTCACCATCCGTCATGTTGTTCAGGGGTATGGTAATCCCGTCGGGGTCTTCAAAGTCTTCAATTACGATATAGTTTTGAGCTGTAGCCTGCTGCACGGTAAATGCGGCAGCCAGGACAACGAGCATCAGTAATCTGGTTTTCATAGTATTACCTTTTTGGTTTGTTGAGGGTTTGATTTATTGGTGTGCCGGATATCCGGAGGTTGCTCCTCCGGTATCCGCACGGTATTGCTTGTTCACTGATTTCCATTTTTTTATCATCGTATCTCAAAGTCAGCTTCAAGCGTCTCGGCGACATTGGGTCCGACAAACACCTTTACGGTGCCGGGTTCAAGTACCGGATCAAGTTGCTGATCGAGATAGTGAAGTTGTTCTGCATCAAGGTGGAACGACACGGTCTGCGTCTCACCCGGTTCAAGGCTGATGCGGGTGAAATCACGTAATTCACGGACCGGCCGGGTAACACTTGCCACCATTTTTCGGGTGTAGAGCTGCACAATCTCATCACCAGCCCTGTCACCTGTATTGGATACATCGACACTCACGGTCAGGCTTCCCTCACCGGTAATTTCCGATTCGCTCAGGCTGAGGTTGCCGTATTCGTAACTGGTGTAGCTCAGGCCATATCCGAAGGGATAAAGCGGAGCATTCGGGGCATCGATAAACTTGGAAGTGTACCGCTCATCGGGATCCATGGGCCGGCCGGTGTTTTTGGCGTAGTAATAGTTCGGAATCTGCCCGACATTATGGGGCCAGCTGAACGTCAGTTTGCCTCCGGGGTTATGGTTGCCGAACAAGACCGAGGCTATGGCGTCACCGGATCGCGTGCCGAGGTACCAGGCGTTGACAATTGCCGGGATATGCTCATCAGCCCAGCGAAGGTCAAGCGGCCGTCCGGCCATCAGTACCATTACAACCGGAGTCCCCGTTTCATGGATCGCCTCGATCAGCTCCTGCTGGGCACCCGGAAAATCCAGAGAGGTACGGGATGCCGCTTCCCCGCTCATGTGGCGCCCTTCACCCACAGCCAAAATCACCACATCGGCTTCCGTCGCCAACGCTACCGCCTCTTCAATGCCGTCCGTCGAGCGGTCGTGCAAATCAAGCGGTACCCCTTCGGCGTAGCTGACACGGGTATTTTCGGATACGATATTTTCTATTCCTTTGCGCAGCGTGATGTTGTCGGTGTGTTCACCGGCTGCCGACCAGGATCCGAGCAGGTCGTACTGGTTGTCACCGAGCGGCCCAATGACAGCCACATGTCCGGCATCTTCGGATAACGGAAGGGCATTGTTCTCATTTTTCAGCAGAACGATCGATTTTTCCGCCACTTCGAGTGCGAAATCGAGAAAATCATCCCGCATTATGGTTTCGGCCTCCCGTTCGTAATCGGAATAGCGGTAGGGGTCTTCAAAAAGCCCCATCTCAAATTTCATGTCGAGAATCCGGGCGACCGCCATATCAATCTGCTCCTCTTTAACCACGCCCTGGTCTACAAGGCCGGGCAGTTCATTCAGAAAAATCTCGCTCATCATGTCCATATCCACATTGGCGTTGATCGCAAGCTCAGCTGCATGCGCATCATCGCGGGCGTAACCGTGCGGCATCATCTCCATGATGGCGGTGTAGTCCGTCACGACAAATCCGTCAAAACCCCAATCGTCACGCAAAATTTCGTTGAACAGGAACGGGCTGCCGGTGGCAGGAACCCCGTCATATTCGTTGAAAGCGGTCATGAAACTACGCACGCCGGCATCCACAGCCGCTTTAAACGGCGGGAGATGCACTTCACGCAGGGTTCGTTCGGAGATATCCACAGTATTGTAGTCACGGCCGGCCTCAGCGGCGCCATAAGCGGCAAAATGTTTGGCGGTGGCCATAATGGTGGTCACATCATACAGATCGTCCCCCTGGAATCCTTCAATGCGGGCAACGCCAAAGCGCTTGTTGAGCAGCGGATCCTCTCCGTGACTTTCGACAATACGGCCCCATCGCGGGTCGGGAGATATATCGATCATTGGTGTGAAGGTCCAATGGAGGCCGGCGGCCGAAGCTTCCAGAGCCGATATACGGGACGCTTTTTTGATCAGTTCCGGATCCCAGGTGGATGATTCTGCCAGGGGGACGGGAAAGATGGTCCGGTGGCCATGAATCACATCAAAGGCAAAAAGCAGCGGGATACCAAGCCGGGTTTCCTCCACAGCGATCTGCTGAAGGTCGCGGGTATGTTCGACGGTGTGGGCATTGAATACGCCGCCCAGTTTGCCTTCAAAGATCATATCGCGGTACTGTTCGCTCAGAACCGGGCCCGTTTCGGCAAAACCGCTGCTGAGCAGGTTGAGCTGGCCTACTTTCTCCTCCATGGTCATCAGAGACAACACCGAGTCGACTTTGTCGGGATTGTGCAGCGGAGTGAAGCGGACCGGCGAGTCCTGACTCTGCTCTACGGTTGTGGCCGAGGTTACCGCAGAGCGTTCGGCGGTACGGTTTTCGGATTGTTGAAGCGGTCCGCTTTCAGTCGTTCCGCAGGAGAAGGTCAGCAGTACTATCGAAAGCAAAGCGCCCCGGGTGAACAGGAGGTGTATCGTGTGGTATTTCATAACAGAGATGATGTTTGTTGAACCGGCCGGAAGTGATCTGCCCGGCATGGTTATTCTTGTTCTTGTAATTTGAAATTCTGGTTGTTACTACAGTGAAGTTTTGGTGTGTTACTCATCGTCCAGCCAGCCGCCGGTAAATCCGGCCCGATCAAGTCCACGCCGGATGTGCTCATTGTCGCGTAAAAGATCCCAGATCAATTCCGATCTGTAATTTTCGATCTGAATAAACAGCGGACCCTGGTCGATGCCGAGGTACTGATCGTTGACCCATATTTCCGTGTCCAGGCCGGCATCCCGCGCGAAACTCATGTTGAACGAGTCGAGAAAGCCGTAGTCGCTGTATATTTGGTCGCCATATTCGGTGTACATATGATGGAGTGCCTCGATGGTCTCCCGGGGGGCAAAGGGCATGGAAGCGCCGGCGGCGTAGGGGGCAATAGTGCCGTCGTCATTTATGTGGGTGGCACTGGCACCCCGGGCACTGTAGGCCATATATTCGATATCTTCACCGTCACTGTCGGTGTACACAGCATAACCCGGGCCGTCACAGGCGGTAAGGCCCCAAATGTTTTCGCCGTAGCCTAACCAGCCGCCGGGGTTGTCGATGGCGTACTCGCGCTGTGCCAGCGTTGCCCGCCGGGAGTTTTCAAAATAGTCGATGCCCTTGTCCGACATATAATCATCCCAGATTCCCCGGAAGTCAACAAACATATGGGTGAACTGATGGACAAACAGCGGGCTGTAATTGACATATTCATATCCGTAAAAGGAATCCCACTGGTAGGTCTCCGTGTATTTGTCCCAGGAATCGGGCGGGGCCGGATGGGTGGGGGAGGCGATGGCCAGGAGATAGAGGATCATGGCTTCGTCATAACCGGAGTAGTCGTACGGTATGAAACCGGATTCGGGCCGCCAGCCGT
>SLLW01000156.1 GCA_007133875.1 Balneolales bacterium
ACTCCGGAACCACTGGTTTCGCCCATGTTTCCAAACACCATTGCCTGGACATTCACGGCGGTACCGATCAACCCGGCAATTTTGTTGATTTTGCGATACTTGATAGCCCGGTCACTGTTCCAGGAGCCGAATACAGCATTAATAGAGAACTCAAGTTGCTCCATCGGATCTTTCGGAAACATGAACCCGGTTTCGCGGCGATAGATCGCTTTGAACCGGTCCACCAGATCCTTGAGATCATCGACGGTCAACTCGCTGTCGGTTTTTACACCACGCTGATCTTTCATTTTTGCCATGGCTTGTTCAAAATGGTCGTGGGATACTCCCATTACCACATCGGCAAACATATCGATGAAACGGCGGAAACTATCATATGCAAACCACTCATTTCCGGTTTTTTCAGCAAGTCCTTCAACAACATTGTCGTTGATGCCAAGGTTGAGGACCGTATCCATCATACCCGGCATCGATACCGCGGCACCGGAACGGACCGAGAGCAGCATCGGGTTTTTTGGATCCCCAAGTTTGCCTCCCAGCTCTTTCTCTTGCTGGGCGATTCCTTTTTTAATCTGATCTTTTAACCCTTCGGGCCACTTCTCCTGATTTTGGTAATAATGGTTACACGCTTCAGTGCTGATGGTCAGGCCCGGAGGTACCGGCATTCCAATTTTACTCATTTCTGCAAGGTTGGCGCCTTTGCCTCCCAGCAGATCGCGGTAACTGCGATCTCCTTCGGCTTTTCCACCCCCAAAATTATAGACATATTTAATCTGTTTCGACATAGTGCTTCCTTATATAACGTATTTGGTGATTATGGTTCCGGTATCCTGCATGGACAGACCCCAAAATATTGACCGTTCGAAAATTGCGACACCAACATAATCAGGGAGGGTATCGACATGCCGTATCATATAACGGAAATATTGAAAAAACTTGAATGACACGTAATGATATGCATATCAAAAAGCTACCCCTATGGCTACAGGATACTCAGTAGTTATGTGTTGAAACAATGTACTGCCATTGGACAACAATTTCAAAAAATAATGCATCCAAAATGTATATATGCGCATATATAACTATAATAAACTTCTGCAAATTATCCTGCAACACTTCATATTTCATTCAAAAAGAAAGGGTACCATAGGAGCAATTCGATACTATTTGACAGACGCATGATTCGGTTATGTTCCAAAGATTTTATTATCATGCGAAATTATGGTTAAAAACAATTATTTAGATTAGGACGTGAACGCATATGAAATCGGGTTTTCTGGGACTTACTAAAACACAACTTGCAGGATTGGTTCTCGGGGTATTTGGACTATTCCTTCCATTTTTACTACCACTTGCATCGCTTTCGATAGCCGGACATATCGGCCTCGGTATTTTCTTTATGGCTGCCATATTCTGGATGTTCGAGCCTATACCCATTTACGCAACCTCCATGCTGGTCATTTTTCTGCAGGTTGTCCTGCTCAGCTCGCAGGGTCCGGTATATATGGATGCCGAGCTTCCCCTCAGTGAACCGGTCGCCCTCGAAGAGGGACAGTGGCAGATCCCGTCAAGTGCTTTAAAAAACGATAATACGGTTCTTCTTGCTGTGGAACCCGGCGAAACCGAATCGATATCTGTGTATGTGGTCGACCGTAATGGCCAGCATGTGATTGTAGAGAGTACCGAACTGGATGCCGATACCGCGATCATTACCGATACCGGCCACCGGCTGGTCAACTATCAACCGAACAGCTACACCGAATACCTGGGAACCCTTGCCCATCCGATCATCATTCTCTTCCTTGGCGGATTCATGCTCGCATCGGCATCGGTCAAGTACAATCTGGACAAAAACCTGACCCGCTATCTGCTTGGCCCATTCGGGTCCAAACCACGATATATTGTCCTTGGATTGATGCTGGTCACGGCCATGCTCTCTGCGTTCATGAGTAATACGGCAACGGCAGCGATGATGGTTACCGTCATTCTCCCGATTATCGCACAACTTGAGCCCGGCGACCGCTTCAAATTCGGCCTTGCACTTGCTATTCCCATTGCTGCCAATGTCGGTGGGATAACCACTCCAATCGGAACCCCGCCGAATGCCATCGTTATTGCAGCCTTAAGCGAATACGGAATAGATATCTCCTTTACCGACTGGATTATCGTAGCTGCCCCCCTGGTGGTCGTAATGCTGGTCTTCGCATGGTGGCTGCTGCTCGCGCTTTTCCCCCCAAGTATCTCCCGCTTCAACCTGAAACTCGAAGGAAAACTGAACCTATCACCGAAAGCAGTAGGCCTTTATGCCATTTTTGCTGCCACGGTCCTTCTCTGGGTCACCGAGAATCAGCACGGAATTCCCAGCAGCATGGTTGCCTTCCTGCCTGTAGCGGCTCTGGTAACCGGACGCATACTCGACAAAAGTGATATCCGAAAATTACCCTGGGACGTGCTCTGGCTGATGGCCGGTGGTATTTCTTTGGGGATCGGCATGGACAAGACTGGACTGGCCGTCTGGATGATTTCCGGTTTTGACTGGGGTGCGATGGGTTACATCACACTTATACTGACATTCAGCATCGTGGCTATTGCCATGTCCAACTTCCTTTCGAACACCGTTACAGCAACGCTGCTGATGCCGCTTGTAATCAGTATGCAGGCATCGGGAATAATGGGAGACGATTTTAATCTTCTGATAATCGGCGTGGTTGTCGCCGTAGCATGCAGCCTTGCAATGGCGTTGCCCATTTCCACGCCACCAAACGCCATTGCCATGTCCACCGGTATCATTCGTACCAAAGATATGGCAAAAGTGGGCGTCATCGTCGGTGTAGTCGGGGTACTGATTATCCTTGCCTATGCTGTATTTTACTGGCCGATGGTCACCAACTAACCCTAATCCCAACACACTATGGAAACATCTGACATCTATATCCTCTGCATCGAAGACGAACAGGAAGTACTGGACGCTGTGGTTCGGGATCTGGAAAAGCTGGAAGAGCAGTTCCCGGTAGAGACCGCGACTTCCGCTGAAGAGGCGAGAAGCGTTATCGAAAAACTACTGGAAAACGGAAAAAAGATCGGGCTGATCCTCTGTGACCACATCCTGCCTGGAGACAACGGGGTTGAGCTACTCATCGAACTGCATAAAAATGAACAACTCCACGCCTCAAAAAAGGTGTTACTGACCGGACAAGCCGGCCTGGAAGACACGGTTAAAGCGTTAAATGAGGCAAAATTGCATCACTACATTGCCAAACCGTGGAATAAAGAGGATTTGATGAGTGTCTCCGTTGAGTTATTGACCGACTATGTGATTGAACAAGAAGATGATGTTCTGCCCTTTATGGGCACCCTTGATGCCGCAAAACTTTCCGAGTTCATTCGCAGTGGAAGAAATGTCAGCGACAGCTGAATCACTGTACCGGCTCGGGAACACCATACCGCTTGCGGTCACTATCAATTAGAACCGCCATGATACTCAACTTCGCCAAAAACTGGTTACAGGATCCTACCCGCATCACCAATCAAATTGCTCGTTTTCTCGAGCAATCGGATGAATATCATGCCGAATTTGTCACCTTCGAAAAAGGTGAACTTTTTCTCAAGGAGACCGATCTCAACGATTCGGTGTTTATTTTACTGGAAGGTACGGTTCAGCTGTCAAAATCTACTCCAAACGGCCGCACAATTGTCATCGACTGGCTTCGTCCCGGGGCGCTGGTCGGGCTGATTTCATTTGTAACGGGTGAACCGGCGCTTACATCAGCAATGGCGGAGAGCCCCTGTAAAGCGCTCAAACTGGATGAAGCGGACTTCCTGAAACTGCAACGGAGCAACAGTGAAATTGCGCAATTGGGGCAGCAACTGATTATCGGTAACCTGATAGACCGGTACCATCATGTGGTCTCGGTGCATGTGGAACTAGAAAGCATTAATGAAACGCTTCAAAAAGAGCGGAACCACTTGCAGGAGGCCCTTAAACAGCTGGAAGAGACGCAGCACCGCCTGGTCAGCCAGGAGAAGATGGCGACTCTGGGGCAGTTGGTAGCGGGAATTGCCCACGAAATCAACAATCCTGCGGCTGCCATGCTGAGGGCATCGGACAATTTGCTGGAGTACCTGCCCAAAATCATAGACGAGGCAGATCCTGACAAGACACACTCCTATGAGACGTTTTTCCGGATCGGTTTGAAACGCAAATTGCGGAACTCGGACCAACAGCGCGAAAAATTGCGGGAGTGGGAGCAGATTTACCCCAAACTGCCCAGGAGCTTGTTGCGTAAAATCACATCCATGAACGATGAGGCGCTCGAGTTTGTCAAAAAGCAGCTTGGTAACAAACCGGGTACCGAGCAGCGGGAACAACTGGAGAATGCGATCCTCTTTTATGAAAGCGGATACTTTTTAAAAAACTTGCAGTCCAGTACCAAGCGAATTGGTGAAATTGTATCAAGCCTGAAGAACTACAGCCGCCAGGACAAGGGACAGTATGAAAAAACCGATCTGCGTGACGGACTCAATGATACCCTCCTGCTGCTCTCAAACCGCCTCAAAAAAGTGGATGTGATTCTAAACTTTTCGGATATCCCCCATGTAAACGTTATCTCAGGCGAAATTAACCAGGTATGGACCAATCTGATCATCAATGCCTGTGATGCAATGCAGGACCGGGGTGAACTTGTCATCTCCTGTAATCATGACGACCGGTTTGTGTGGGTATCCATCCGCGACAGCGGACCTGGAATCAAGCCTTCTTTGAGTAATGAAATTTTCAAACCGACATTTACCACCAAACAGAAAAACAGCAGCTTTGGCCTCGGGCTGGGCCTCTCCATCTCACAACAGATTGTCCAGAAACACGGGGGTCAGATCAAGGCGCGTAACGCGGAAGATGGTGGCGCTGAATTCACGGTTTATCTACCACTGTAAATGTCTCCATTTATTACACCTTGATATGCGTCTGTGCCGGTTACATAAACAATGGTTGGGCGGGTTTCAACTGGCTTTTTTCGGCTCCCCTTTCGACTCTCCGTTTTAAAGTTTCTGCCATGAGAATGCGTTTCTTAATATGATATTCAAATTTAAGGCTTATTATTGTTTTGACATTAATTAGCACGATATCAAAGGATTTCATACTACTAAGTTATCACCCGCAAATCTGTTTCGGTTAACAGTTTTTCCCGGCGTTCAACCGGCGGGCCAATCAGCGGGTAGTGAGAATTATTGTAACACAAAAAATTGGACGAATCAGTTCAAGGCCCAAAAAGCCGAAATTGTAAACCTTAAATTATTGGAGCACATAATATGAATCATCCAAAGTGGGTTAAGCATAAAGAGCTTATCAAATGGGTGGAGGAAACAGCCGCCCTCACCAAACCTGATAATATCGAATGGGTTGACGGTTCCCAGGAAGAAAACGACCGTTTGTGTCAGACGCTTGTTGATGGCGGTACGTTTATCAAACTTAACGAAAAGAAACGCCCCGGCAGTTTTGCCGCATTTTCCGATCCTAGCGACGTAGCCCGTGTCGAGGACCGCACCTATATCTGCAGCAAACGCAAAGATGATGCCGGTCCGACCAACAACTGGATCGATCCCAACGAAATGAAAAATACGCTGGGTAAACTGTATGACGGCTGTATGAGAGGCCGCACCATGTATGTGATTCCTTTCAGCATGGGCCCTATCGGATCCCCGATTTCCCATATCGGTGTTGAGCTGACCGACTCCGCCTATGTTGTGGTCAACATGCGTATCATGACCCGCATGGGTAAAAAAGTTCTCGAAACACTTGGCGCCGAAGGCGAATATGTGAAATGCCTGCACTCTGTTGGTGCCCCGCTGGAAAAAGGTCAAAAGGATGTCCCCTGGCCTTGCAACAAGGAAAAATACATCGTTCACTTCCCCGAAGAGCGCTCCATTATGTCTTTCGGCAGCGGTTACGGCGGAAACGCCCTGCTTGGCAAGAAATGTTTTGCACTTCGGATTGCCTCGACCATGGCCCGCGACGAAGGGTGGCTTGCTGAACACATGCTCATTCTCGGTGTAGAATCACCCGAAAAAGAGAAAACCTATGTTGCCGCCGCTTTCCCGAGTGCCTGTGGCAAGACCAACTTTGCCATGCTCATCCCGCCGAAGGAGATGGAAGGCTGGAAAGTGAGTACCATTGGCGATGATATTGCCTGGATCAAAAAAGACAAAGAAGGAACGCTGCGGGCCATTAACCCGGAAGCGGGTTGGTTTGGTGTTGCTCCGGGTACGAACGACAGTTCCAACCCGAACGCTATGGCTTCCGTTGAGAAAAACTCCATTTTCACCAACTGTGCTCTTACGGATGATGGTGATGTATGGTGGGAAGGAAAAACCAAAGAACCGCCTGCAAACCTGACCACCTGGCGTGGCGAAAAATATGACCCCAATTCCGGTAAGCCGGCAGCGCATCCGAATGCCCGCTTTACTGCTCCGGCATCTCAGTGCCCATCGATTGATCCCAAATGGGAAGATCCCGCCGGTGTACCGATCAGCGCTTTTGTCTTTGGTGGCCGTCGAAGCACCTCTGTACCGCTGGTTTATCAATCCGTAAACTGGAACTTCGGTGTCTATCTCGCTGCTACCATGGGCTCGGAAATGACCGCCGCCGCGGCAGGTACCCTTGGAAAAGTACGGCGCGATCCATTCGCCATGCTGCCTTTCATGGGCTACCATATGGGCGACCACTTCAACCACTGGCTGCAGATCGGACGTGAGCTGCCAAACCCGCCAAGAATCTTTGGTGTAAACTGGTTCCGCACCGATGAAAACGGGAAATTTATCTGGCCCGGTTTCGGTGAAAACATGCGTGTACTGAAATGGATTGTACAGCGTGTTCGCGGTAAAGCGTTCGCACTTGAAAGCCCGCTTGGTTGGATGCCACGCTACGAAGATATCGACTGGAGAGGTCTTGAAAACTTCAGCGAAGAAGAGTTCAACGATCTGATGACCGTCGATCGTGAAATCTGGAAAGAAGAGCTGCTCGGACACGAAGAACTGTTCTCCAAGCTCTATGACCGCCTGCCGAAAGAGTTTCTGTTTATGCGTGAACTCATGCGCTCCAGCTTGTGGCGTTCACCCAAGCAATGGGGTATGGAACCCGAGAGGTTCTAATATTCTTATACGTCCAGACAGTCATGTCCGGACATGAAACCGAAAAGGGACGGCGAGTTTTTCGCTGTCCCTTTTTTTTGCTCTCCCTTTTTCCCGCTTCCTTGTTTTATGTCAAGGTAA
>SLLW01000276.1 GCA_007133875.1 Balneolales bacterium
ACGGACGGGATATTGACTGGGTGAATATGAATGCTGCTTCCAACTGGCCGACTTCTGTAAATTTCGACGCAAAGCTTACCGCAAACAAACTGGCAACTCCGGACTACGAACTTCTGTTTGATCTCAAGGTCATCGATTCATGGTTCGGTGAACTTGTTATTCCTGAATTTGAAATTGATGGTGAATACGCTGGCCGAATACTCAGCCATTCCTTCATCTATAAACAGGGAGATCACTATCTGAATGGCGAAGGACATATCGATTTTCGGGATAGTATTCCAAATGTTCTGGTTACAGGAGAATCTTCCGGTTTCAATCTGCAAGAAGCAACGCAAAGCGAGTTACTGCCGCTGACCACGTGGAACATGACTTACGACATCAACTGGAACGGGTTTCGGGTGGATGATTGGTATGGACGTATTATCGTTGATGTTTTTCCGTCGGTGGTAAATGGATCCGAACTGCGGGCTCATCAGATGTACCTGGATATGAATCATCCGGATAGTGAAGAGCGGTCACTCCGGTTGACCAGCTCTATACTTGATCTTCTTGTTGAAGGTGAGGTCCCGATTTCAGCTCTGAACAACCTGTATCAACACTGGCAGGGATTCTTCACACACCGGGTCGATGAGGAATTTCTGTTTCAACGTGGTGATTCACTTCTTGCCGATTCCGGCGTAAATCAGGACGTATTTTCTGCCGATTTCCTGCTGGAACTAAAAGATATGGAATTGCTTAAGGCATATCTGAGCGACCCGCCTGAATTTGCATCACGGGCAAGCCTGTCGATGAACCTCCACCTGGACCGGGACCGATTCGAAGTTATGGCACAATGGCAGGACAGCCATACCAACTGGGAGGATTTTCGTGTGGATAATTCCCGGGTAAACCTCAATGCGGAATTTCATTATGACAGCCTTTTTCGGAAACAGCAGCATATCAATCTGGATCTGGTTTTCGACCGCCTGAATTATCAGGGACAGGATGCGGAGGGGCTGTCATTACTGGTAAATGTTCACAATGACTCCCTCTACAGCAGAAGCCGCATTGGCAATTACGGGAACAACATGCAATTCAGCGCCGAACTGAATGCCCGCCTGGCCGATTCGCAAATCCGGTCTGAAATAAGTGAATTGATTATTGGAAATGAACAGTACCTGTGGCATACCGAGGGGCGTCCGGCATTCATTTACAAGGATGATGGAAAACTTGAAATTGAGCAGTTCAGTTTGGTGAGTGGATCTGACCAGGTATTTGTTGACGGTGTTATAAGCAGCTCGCCGGATGATTCGATGTCATATCGGTTTGCAAACGTCGACCTTGACCGTATCTCTCAAATGATTGGTGGGCGGGTCAACTTTGAAGGAGAGCTGAACGCCGATTTTGTGACAAAAACCCTATTTGAGAATCCCGTATTACATGGTGATTTGATGGTAGATCAGCTCTTTTTTGACAATCGCATTATTGGAGATGTCAGACTCAACAGCTCATTTAATCCGGAACGGGACAGATTTGATACCGAACTCCGAATATATACCGATCCGGAGAAATATTCGGAATACTTCGAACATACCAACGGAATCCGTCAGGATATCACAGCAACCGGCTGGTTAAAGGCCCCCGAAATGGGTACGTCCTCCGACTCCCTCTTCTATTTTGATATAAATGCTGAAGAGGTCGATACCTGGGTACTTACCTATATCCTTGATAGTATTTTCGATTCCATTGAAGGAAAAGCTTCCGGACAGGGGTACATAACCGGAAACTTGAACTATGTCGATTTTGATGCAAATTTTGAGCTGGATGGAGCCATTGTCCAACCCGTTTTTTTCGGGACCGAATATCAGCTAAGCGGACCGGTCTCGCTCAGCCGCTCAGCCGGAGTCGAACTTAACAGCATTAGCGTCCGGGACCGTGATGGAGGTACAGGCACGCTGTCCGGCAATTATGACTTCAATGATTTCCAGGCTGAAAAATTCATGAATATTCAACTCAGCATGAATAACCTGCTTTTCATGAATAATTCGGACGGGCCTGACGTCCCGTTTTTCGGGAGTGTTGCTGGTACCGGTGTTGTTGCCATCGAAGGATCCAATGTTTCACCGTATGTTCGCACCATAGAACCCGTATTCACCACATCCCGGTCCCGTTTCGCCATACCGCTTGCTGAACAGGGCACATCGAGTGACCAGGGACGTTTTATACGTTTTGTGAAAGAATTCCGGGATCTTGATATCCAGAGGGTGATATCGGACGATCCGGAAGTGCTGCGTCAGATCGACCGGTCATTTATGGAGGTATTCCGTCTTGATCTTCAGTTTATTGCAGCGCAAAACTCTACCGTTCAACTCATTTTTGATCCGGTAACCGGTGAAATCGTAAATGCCAGGGGCGAAGGACGTGTGCGGATTACACTCGAGGATGAATCCCTTCAGATATTCGGCAACTTCAACGTCACTGATGGTGATTACCTTTTTGTCGGAGGGGATATCCTGACCCGGAGATTTAGCCTGCGGGAGGGGGGGAGCATCCGGTGGGACGGCGATCCGACAAATGCATTGCTTGACATTACCGCAGTCTACCGTGCCCGGCCCAATATCGCTCCGCTTATCGGAGGCGCAACCGACCAGACCAATCGTATTCCTGTTGAATTGCTTCTTGAAATAACGGGCCCTATCGATAATATCGAAAATGATTTCTATTTTGAATTTCCCAATGCCATTGATGCCACTCAAAATGCGGCAGTCCTCAATGTTCTGAACAGTGAGGAGCAGAAGCTGATTCAGGCGACGAGCCTTCTGTTTACAGGAGGATTTATTTCCGGTGGATTGGTGGGGGATACCCAGGCCCAGGAACTGGGGAGTACACTGCAGGCACGCGCCGGACAGGTAGGCATCAGTCAGCTGCTCTCGTCCCAGATTAACGCTTTGTTAAGTGACAACCTGATCAATCTGGATGTGGATCTCAATCTCTTCGGTTTCGACCAGGCCGATCTGGGGATCGCCCTTCGGTTGTTTGACGACCGACTCGTACTGCGGCGGGACGGAGAAGTTGGCGGGCAGGAAACAGATATTGGTGACCTGGGCGCTACCTATCGAATCAATCCCAACTTGTCCGTTGAGGTTTTTCGCCGCAAAGATCCGATGCTCATGTCCATAATCGGAGCTCAGGCAGATGTTGAAAATGTTAATGGGGTGGGACTGGAAGCACAATTCCGATTCAACTCCTGGAGTGAATTCGGGGATCGTATCTGGCATAATGTCTCAACGGTTTTCGGGCTGTTCGGACGTGATGAAGACGAACCTGAAATGGAAGAGGCAACCGATCCGGAAGTGGCATCACAAGACGAATAAGGAGTTTGATACTCCCTCAAATAACTGTTATATAACGTAGAATGAAAAAAAAGAAAATACATCTGGAAGATCTGATCCTGGATATGCTGGAACGCCATCCGGACTCCTGGGTCGCCACAAACGCATTAATGGGCGCTTTTAAACTGCCCCGAAAAAAAGGACCCCAAAGGTTCCAGCATGCCATTGAAAAACTGGCATCAAAAAATCAGATCATCACCAAAGATGGCAAAGTCAAACTACAAAAGGGGAAGGGTGGCGAGAATGTGGTGGAAGGTATCTTTTCACGCACACGGCACGGCAGTGGTTATGTCAAAGTAGAGGGACGGGATGATGATGTGCGCATCCCGGGAAAATTCACCCATACCGCGCTTGATAAAGATCTTGTGCGTGTGTCACTGCTCAGCAAATCACGCAGCGACCGCACAGAAGGAAAAGTCATCGATGTCCTGGAGCGGGGTAAAATGTTTTTTGTTGGAACCTTCCAGAAAGAGAGCAAAAATGCCTTTTTGATAAAACCCGACGAAAAATCAGCCGGGGTAGAATTCTTTATCCACCCCGACAATACCGGCGGTGCAAAACACAATGACAAAGTAACGTTCCGGCTGGTTGACTGGCAGCATCCGCGCTCCCTGCCCGAAGGCGAAGTTCTGGAAATCCTCGGTAAAAAGGGGACCAATAACGCCGCTATACTCTCTATCCTGGCCGAAAATGAACTTCAGGCCGCTTTCCCGCGGGCAGTTGAAGAATTTGCCGCAAGCATGGCTACTGAAATTCCTGCCAAAGAATACAAACGGCGAAATGATATCCGCACTGTCGAAGTGTTTACCATTGATCCACACGATGCAAAAGATTTTGATGATGCCGTAAGCATCAAAATGCTCGAATCCGGGAATTACTACCTGGGAGTGCACATCGCAGATGTCAGTTACTATACCCAACAAGGCAGTATCCTGGATGATGAAGCCAGAGACCGGGCGACCAGCGTCTATCTGGTGGACCGGGTCATCCCCATGCTTCCGGAATGTCTGAGCAACGGCGTGTGCAGTTTGCGGCCGAATGAGGATAAACTCGCTTTTAGCTGCTTTATGGAGATCACCCCCGATGGCAATCTGGTTGATTATAACATCGAGGAGACGGTTATTAACTCCGACAGGCGATTCACCTATGAAGAGGTGCAGGAGATTATCGACGGCAAACCGAATCCCCACCATAAATCGATTCAAATTTTGGCGGAACTGACATCCATGCTTACCGAAAAACGATTTCGTCAGGGATCCATTGACCTGGATACACCCGAACCCCGTTTCAGACTGGATGAACACGGAAAACCACTCGGTGTCTTTGTCAAAGAGCGCCTGCAGGCGCACAGGCTGGTCGAAGAGTGTATGCTGATGGCCAACAAAACCGTCGCCGGACATATCACCCAACTGCGCAGTAAAAAGAAAGCGCGCAGCGGGAAAGATGATGATGACAAGTACGGTAAAAACAACCATCCGTTTCTGTACCGGATTCATGACCGGCCCAATCCCGAAAAACTCATGAACATCGGCGAAAATGTGCGTCCGTTGGGCATTGAGTTCAAGGTGAAGGATGGAAAAGTCACCACCCGGCAACTCAATCAACTTATCAAGGATGCCAATAAAACGACGCTCAAATACGCCATCAATGAACTCATCCTGCGCTCCATGGCCAAAGCCGTATACAGCCCGAAGAATATCGGCCATTACGGGTTGGGATTTAAAGAATATACACACTTTACAAGCCCCATTAGACGTTATCCGGATCTGATAGTGCATCGTCTTCTGAAACAGTATGCTGCCGGGGTATCCGGATACAGTTTCCAGGAATTGATCACTCTTGGCGATCATAGCAGCGAAAAGGAAAAGGATGCGGTGATTGCCGAGAGAGATTCCATAAAACTGAAACAAGTTGAATACATGTCCGGCCATATTGGCGACACATTTCAGGGGGTGATTAGTGGTGTAACTGATAAAGGGCTTTTTGTATTACTGGATGAAAGTTTTTGTGAAGGCATGATTGCTGTTCGCGAACTGGATGACGATTTTTATGTGTATGACCAAAGCATGCATCAGCTCAGAGGCCGAAGCAAAGGGAAAACGTACCGACTCGGCAGCGAAATAAAAGTAAAAGTCGTACGGACTGATATTGAACAGCGTCAAATTGACTTTCTACCGGATTGATTTTCCGCGGATATATTTTTTCTGCAGGTGAATCCACTTCCGGATAGTTCGATATAATTTCCGTCGTTTTATTATTCAGATCCTTATAACCAGACTTTTCGTCATATGACGTATCTACATTCGTTACTTACTTCCTTAACATCCGTTCGCATATGGCCCCGGATGCGTTTTGGCATACTGTGCGTTTTTGCGTTACTGGCAGGTTCGATTTTCGCATCAGAGATTCAGGCACAATATTTCGGATTCGGCAAGAACAGGGTACAATACTCACAATTCGATTGGCGATTTATCCAATCGGAACATTTTGACGTCTACTATTATGATTCGAAAAATTACTACCTCGCCGAATTTACCGCCAAAAGCCTCGAAGCTGCCTATGCACAGCTAAGAAATGATTTCCGCCATGAGTTGAATGACCGGATTTCGGTAATTATATACGATTCACACACCGATTTTACCCAAACCAATGTCGTACCGTTACCGGTAGATGCCCAGGGTATCGGAGGTGTTACGGACAAGATGAAGAACCGGATTACCATCCCGTTTATGGGACATTACGGTGATTACCGTCAGGTGCTCCATCATGAGTTGGTCCATGCCGTCTTTAATGATATGTATTACGGTGGAACCATTCAGTCCATCATTCAAAATAATATCCAGCTTGTTATTCCGCTTTGGTTTGAAGAGGGACTTGCCGAGTATGTGTCACAGGGTTGGGATACCGATACGGATATGTTTATCCGCGATGCGGTCATCAACAACCGGATGCCGCCGATCCCCCAGATGCGTGGTTTCATGGCCTATCGAGGCGGTCAGGCATTCTGGAATTATATTGTTGAAGAATATGGCCGGGAAAAAATCGGAGAGATCCTTCAGAATGTCCGGCAGCGAAGAAGTGTGGAAGCAGGACTGAGGCAGTCCCTGGGCCTCAATATGCAGGAGTTGAGCGAGCGGTTCAGCGACTGGCTGCGACGGCGATATTACCCCGAAGTGGATATCCGCGAAGACCTGCGTGATATAGGAAACCTGCTTACAACAGACAGTTTCAGAAGAGCATACAACACCAGTCCGGCCGTATCCCCTAATGGAGAACGGGTAGCCATGATTTCAAACGCCCGTGGATTCTTTGATGTCGTGGTACTTAACGCACGGGATGGTACCAAAATCAAAACCCTGATCAAAGGGGAGGACAATGTTGATTTTGAGGAACTGAATATTCTCCGGCCAAACCTCTCCTGGTCGCCGGATGGACGAAAAATCACCCTTTCAACACGATCCGGCGGGTCTGTTGATCTCGCCATTGTCGACTACCGGTCCGGAAATGTTCAAAAAGTGGTGTTTCCGGATCTGGATGCAATCGGCTCGGTTTCATGGTCACCGGATGGAACTAAAATAGCCTTTAATGGCAACAGAGGCCCATTTACAAATATCTATGTCTATGATCTTGAAGAAGATGATTTCATAAGTGTTACGAACGATGTCTTCAGCGACTGGGATCCGTCATGGTCTCCCGATTCCGAATCCATCTTGTTTGCATCAGACCGTGGCCCATACACCCGGATCAATACCTTCCGCACCAATAATAACGTACTGCTCAACCCCAACCTCGGACAGAGTGATATCTACCGGATTGATCTTGGATCCGCGCGTGCAACCCGG
>SLLW01000268.1 GCA_007133875.1 Balneolales bacterium
ACAGCGGCCTGCCGGACGGCAAGATCCAGAGAGAGCCGGTAATAGTCAGGCATCGATGATATCGGCTCTTTTCGCTCTTTACCCTCGATGATAAACATGGGGGCGATGAAATCGGATGGTGATAACCGGTGTTCAGCCACCATCATACGGCGACGTTCGCTCAGCCGGTTTCGCCGGCCGCGAATAAGTGGGAATCCGGATGTGACGGGATGTTCAGATATGGTCATGGTAAATAAATTTTGGGTTGGCCGGCAAGTAACCTTTCCTGCCGGCGCATTAACAATAACAAATATATCAGATCATTCCTTCCGGATACAAATTCGGGAACCACCAACCAATGACATGGGTTGGTATTCCAAGCCGGACCGGTGCTTTATGATTATCTGACTCCAGCAATCCTTCGTCCAGCAAACTGCTGATCATGGAACGGGCGGTACGCTCGCCGAGTCCGCTGATGCGCGCAATCTCCCCCCTTGCGACTGCTCCGCGAAGCATCACAGCTTCAAGCACAAAACGAACTTCATCACGCAGAACCGGGAGTCCTTCCAATGGTGTCGCACGCAGTGACACATATTTATGTATCCGGGCGAGCAGCCGGTCGGTTTCCAGCAATTGGCTCATAAATCGAACCTCCCCGCGACAACGCTCCAGAAGAAAGAGGCAGAAGTCGGACAATTCCTTCTGACTTTTAAAAAAACCGAAATAGTCAGACTGGTTTTTGGCGATACCCCGGGAGAGGGTCCAGAGCCCGCCGGCATCCACCTGAACCCGATGGAACCATGCGTGGCTGAAAAAACGCACAACATGGCCATTACCTGCGGGAAAGGGCTGCAGTGCCATCAGCCTGAAATGCGAAGCGGCGCCAGCGATAACCGCATTGCTGCCGTGAAAAGAGGCAGGTTTATATTTTGTTGAAAATAGTTGCAGCAGTGACGGGACGAGACGGGCATCCGGCATGGCAAACCCGGCCGGAGTCACATTCCGGGTCCGCAATTCCCCGGGTTTCATTTCAATCGTTTTCCTGGAATCCGGATCCGGGAATTCCCGAAATTCGCGTGGAACCCGGCGATAGTAGCTCGTATGAACCCAGTTCAGAAACTCCTCGCTGCCGACCTCCAAATCTGATTCCTGATCCACCCGTTCCTCCAGCAGTTGCTGAAGCTTGATATGGGCACGGCTAAGCAGCTGCATATTTCGTTTGTCCGGCGCATCCTGGTAATCGCCCCGGAACGCCTGCTCCACAAATTGCGGATGCATATGCTGTCCCTCAATCAAATTGGAGTAGTAGCAGTTTACATACGAAAGCAGTTTTTTTAAACGATTCCGAAATACCGGATGCACACAACTTCCCAAAGAGGCAGCTTCCCGGGACAGTGCCACTGCCGCTTCACTGAGCTTCTCTCGCTTTTCCGGCAATACCGGATCCAGTGAAAAAGAAGCAATTTTCGTGTGATGACTTGTGTTCATATTTCCGGTTATTATTCCGGTTTATTTTCCGGATATATTTCCGGTTAAACAATATACTATGACTATATAAGCTATTTTATTGTTATTCACAAATATGATCATTCAACCATTATTACCGGTTGTAATTCCGGTTGCCATTAGCCTTCCCGCACTCCTCAATCCACCCAGTTACGGGGCGACCTCAGCACCTCCAGAAGTTTGGCCTCCCGGCTTGCGGGATCGTGTTTCACGTTGTAATCCCACCGTACCCTCGGTGGCAGGCTCATCAGAATAGACTCAATCCGGCCGCCTGTTTTAAGGCCGAAGAGAGTGCCGCGGTCATGAATCAGGTTAAACTCCACATAACGTCCGCGACGCAGTTCCTGGAAATAGCGCTCGGGCTCACCCCAGGGTTCGGTTTTCCGGCGCTCGACTATGGGTAGATAAGATGAGAGGAATGCATCCCCGCAGCGGGTGGCAAGTGTGTACCAAAAAGCAAGATTGCACTCCTCTTTGGCGCGAAGGTAGTCAAAAAATATACCACCGGTTCCCCGGCTCTCTCCGCGGTGCTCATTATAAAAATAGCGGTCGCATGACTCCTTGAATTTCGGGTATAGTTCCGGATGATGCTGGTCGCAAACGGCTTTGCAGGTCTGATGAAAGTGACGCACATCTTCCTCAAACAGGTAGTATGGAGTAAGGTCGGCACCTCCGCCAAACCAGGCATCCACCGGATCGCCCCCCTCCTCATCATATAACTCAAAATAGCGGTAGTTGGCGTGTACGGTTGGAATCATGGGACTTTGAGGATGCAGAACCAGCGATATTCCGCACGCATAGAACCATCCTTTATCCACTTCAAACCGTTTTCGGATCAACTCCGGCAGCTCACCATGAACCGTAGAGACATTAACGCCTCCTTTTTCAAAAATCTCCCCATTCTCTATGATGCGGGACCGTCCACCGCCACCCTCTTCACGTTTCCACTCATCCTCACGAAACCGGGCTTTTCCATCGGTATCCTCCAGTGCTGTGCAGATACGGTCCTGGATTTCGTATATCCAATTTGTAAAGGATTCTTTGATATTCATGCGTTTATTCCGATTTATGCCCCATAACCCTTAACCGCATCCACAAAAGCACGAGCGTTGTCTACCGGGATATTCGGGAGGATTCCATGGCCCAGATTGACGATATAGCGATCTTTGCCAAAACGGTCGATCATGCGTTTGACCTGCTTCCGGATCTCCGGTATTGGCGAAAGAAGCCGGCTTGGGTCGAAATTTCCCTGTAATGTCACCTCTCTGCGGGTTGCCTGACGCGCATATTCGGGACTGACGGTCCAGTCGATGGACAATGCCGACGCATTGGTCCGCCAGGCCAGACGCTCCAAAGCGTACCAGGCTCCTTTGGCAAAGAGCACAACCGGTACACCTTTCACCTCTTCGCTGATTTTCTTGAGCCAGGGCATTGCCAGCGTATTGAAATCATCGGGCCCGAGCAGGCCGGCCCAGCTGTCAAAAACCTGTACCGCATGCACACCCGCCTCAACCTGTGCATTGAGATAGTCGATAATAACATCCGTCAACAGCGAAAGAAGATGGTCAGCGGCCTCCGGATGCTGATAACAGAAGGCTTTCGCTTTGGCAAAATCTTTGGATCCCTGCCCTTCAATCATATAGCACAAAAGTGTCCACGGAGCCCCGGAAAACCCGATAAGCGGGACACGGTCATCCAGCTGGTCTTTGGTTGCCCGGATTCCGTCCATGACATACCCCAGCGACTCCTGGACATCCCCCTTGCGGACACGCATCGCGTCATCCACACTTGAAATCGGTTTGTCGATCACCGGTCCCACTCCCGGTTTCATCTCGATATCCCATCCAAGGGCGCGCGGAACCACCAAAATATCGGAAAACAGAATGGCAGCATCGGGACCAATTTCATCGATCGGCAGGCAGGTAATCTGAGCTACCAGCTCCGGTGTCTCGCACCGGGTAAAAAAATCATATTTCTCCTGCAGTTTCAGGTAGGATGGCAAATAACGTCCGGCCTGACGCATCATCCATACTGGTGGACGGGGTACCGGCTCACCGGCCAATGCTTTGAGATACAGGTCATTTTTGGGCATAGTCACTAATTATACAAGAGTTAACATCTCCTGGAACGTTGGCGATTGAGCAACGTACGGCACACGGCCGGTAACGCGTTCCACCGCCTCAGCAGTGGTGGGCCCGATTGCAATCGGCTTCCAGTCGCCTTCCGGAAACCCGTACAGACGTTTGAATTCCGAAACGCCGTTGGGACTGAAAAACAGGATGGCATCGACGGGCATATCGACAGGTTGCGGATCCTTCACCGCGGTTGTCCTGTACACTTCCACTTCCGTGATTTCGATTTGGAATTTACGGCAAATCTCCCTCAGTTCCGACCTTCGGTCTACCGAACAGAAGTGGATGACCGATCCGACATCATCGCTGACCATGCGGAGCCCGAGCTTGAGTCCGTTGTGCTCCTCTGCCATCCGGATCTCGGCCTCCGGAAACAAATCAACAAAAGCCTGCCGGGTTCGCTCACCTACCACATATACCGGAGGAATCACCAGTGACCGTTTTCTGACTTTTTTTGGGGGCGTAAGCAACTCTTTTTGCGGTTTGTCCGGGCTGTTTTCTGTTTTTTTATCTGATCCGGCCAACATTTTCCATATGCGCCACCACCCCTCAACGCCCCGTCGGCTGGTGAAGACCCAGGCATCCGGCAGCGGTTCCGAAAGGACGGAATCAGAAATGAAATCGGAGGGGGTAATCCAGCGGTAGTAGTAGGCGGGGAAGTCGAGCAGCAAAATACCATGCTCTCTGGCGGTATCCACATCACCGGGAGCCGATGGCCGTGTTGAAATAACGGTCCGTTTGTTGATATGTGACCGGTCATCCGAATCCAAAATCTTACCGTTTTCCTTTGGTGTCACGGAATGGATGTTTGTCAGCGGATCGGGACAGATCGCGAATCAGTGCATCCGCGCCCCGCTTCAATGCTTCTCCGGCGGCTTTTTTTCCCAGGTCCCGTGCCTGTTCATACAGTTCCGACATTTCAAAGGCAATCATTCCGGTTCCGTCGGGATAGACGGTGTTGACCCGGAGCCTCACCGTATTTCCGGTAATTTCAGCCAAAGCTCCCACGGGAGCGCTGCATCCTCCCTCAAGGGTATGCAAGACATCACGTTCAATGGATGTGCAGAGCGCTGTTCCGGCATCATGGACCGGCTGAACAGCATTCAGAACAACGGGGTCGTCGTTTCGCACCATAACGCCCATGGCACCCTGGGCCGGGGCCGGCAGCATCCAGTCCAGCACCACATGGATATGGTGTTCGAGTTGCAGTCTGCGCAAACCGGCCGCTGCAAAAATGGCTCCGTCCCAATCGCTGTCCTGAAGTTTTTGCAGGCGTGTCTGGATATTACCGCGGATATCGGTCACCCGGTGCCGTGGATATCGTGCCAGCCACTGTCCGATCCGGCGGTTGCTGCTGCTTGCAATCACCGCTTCATAGTCCGGATCCGCAAGGAAAAGCGGACCGGTATGCATCTCGTTCCCTTTTCGCGTAACCAGCACATCAGCGGTATCTTCCCGTGCACTCACAGCCCCGACAAGCAAACCATCGGGCAGTCGGGTGGGAATATCCTTAAGGGAATGGACGGCCAGGTCAATTTCTCCGGCGAGAAGGGCATCATCCAGCGCTTTTGTAAAAACCCCTTTACCGCCCATCAACGGGAGCGGCGTATCGAGGACCCGGTCTCCTTCCGTTTTGATATAGTGCAGTTCGGTGGCATAACCCGCTTTATCCAACAGGTGTGCAACGTGACGGGCCTGCCAGGTTGCGAGTACACTGTCCCGCGTTCCTATGCGAAGGGATCTATTTGTCAACAGGCGACTCCGGTTCCAGTTTGAACATGGAGTGGACAAGGCGGGTGATCTCTTCGGGTGCCTCGTGATTCTCTTTCAGATGATCGATGGAGTGTGCCATGATCTTGTTGACGATCCTTTTTGTGAGATGATCCACATCCCCGAGTGCTTCATCAGGGATTTTTGTTCGGAATTTTTCAATTTCCCGGCTGCGGATGTCATGCAGCTTGTCACTTAGCGCACGGATCGTCGGCACCACCTTCTGTTCGGAGAGCCAGACCCTGAAATTGAGGATTTCTTCGTCAATAATCTTTTCCACCTTGGGAATATTCTCTTCGCGCCGTTTGAAAGCCTCATCGGTGGTATCGCTCAGGCGGTCCATATTGACCAGTTCGACATTGGGATGATGTTCAAGTTCGGGATCGATGTTACGGGGTACCGACAAATCCAGCATCACCACTTTCCGGTTGGATCCTTCCAGGCCGGAGAGCTGTTCCCGTCGGATGACCGGCCGGTCGGCACCGGTAGCCACAATCACAAGATCCGCCTTTCCAATTTCGTGATTGATGTTTTCGAGTCCGGCAACCGGAAGCTGAAAACGGTCACCCAGGCTTTCAGCACGCTGGCGGTTTCGGTTCAGCAGAACAACATTTCTTGCGCCCATCGAAATCAGGTTCTTGCAGGTGATTTTTCCGATTTTTCCGGTGCCCACCAGCAGGATATTCTTTTTTGAGAGCGATTTCAGTTTTTTGCGGGCAAACTGAACAGCGGCATAGGCGGTTGTCGCGGCTCCGCTGGCCAATTCGGTTTCGGTCCGGGAGCGTTTGTGGGTCCGCAGCACAAACTGCATCAGCCGGTGCATGATCGCATCAACCATGCCGAGGGAATGGGCGCATTCGTACGCTTCTTTGACCTGTTTGATGATCTGAAGGTCGCCAAGTATCTGGGCGTCAAGGCCGACAGCGACCCTGAGCAAATGCCGGACCGCATCCTCGCCTGCATGTTGAAACCCAAAATCGTCAAACTCTTCCAGTTCCCCATCACTGTGTTTGACCAGCAGTTCAACCAGAATGCCGGGACTTGTGGTACGCGCAAATATCTCAGTCCGGTTGCAGGTGGTGATGATGATCACATCCCTGAGACCGATAATGCGGGCGTCCTCCAGATAGGCCTGTTTCTCTTCCATAGAAAGACTGAAGCGCTCCCTCAGTGCAACATCGGCTTTCCAATGGTTGATACCGACAGCGGAAAATTCGTTTATCTGCGGTGTGATAGCCTTCATTCTGTTATTAAAAAATCCAATACTTTATGATACCTGTTCTGATTGCCCTGTGACGTCAGTTTTTGATTGCTCATTCGTCACTTCGGCCGGAGTTCCCGTAATATGCCCTATTTTTCGGGAAATTTCATCCTCTAAAGCGGCTAAAAAATCGGGGTGATCGTTCAACCCTTTACTGATCACCATTTTCTCGACATGTTTGCCCTGTGCCTTGATCTCATCCCGCAGCTCGATATTCAGTTCATGGGCGGTTTCAATATGATCTGTCACAAAAGCAACGGGAATCAGAACCATATGTTTTATGCCATAGTCAAGCAATCTCATAATCAGCGCTTCGGTATTGGGTTGCGTCCATTTTGAAGGGCCGACGCGCGATTGAAATCCCAGCCAGTGGGTTTCGCCATAGTTGCGCATATTCATGATCGCCTCGACCGTCTCCTCTATATGCTGCGTATAGGGATCCCCTTTTTCGACTTCGCTGAGCGGAGTTCCATGGGCGGTAAAGACCAGATGCACTTTCCGGCGCTCCTCCTCGGTGAAATCCTCCCGGAGCCGTTCGT
>SLLW01000013.1 GCA_007133875.1 Balneolales bacterium
AATCCTGAGGTGGCGCCGACAGCATCAAAATCCCGCTCCTGGGCATAAACCTGAACATGTCCGGGATCCCGGGAATACGAGACATCTTTCGGAATGATGAATTGACTGCTGAACGCCCCTCCGGTGACCGAAACCCGTCCACTGAACAACGCGTCCGTCTGTACAAAATAACCGCATTCAGAGAGATAGCAGTTATTATCAGCAACCCATTCCCGGTCGGGATAGCTTACAAGGCGCCGGGCGTCAAAAACCCGGACATTTGCTTCACCATCAAACGTGGTGTTCATGGACCCGTCCGGATACGTAACATGGCCACTGATACTTACCTGATCCAGTGCCCTGAGTTCCAGTAATTCAGAGTCTGAAGGTATGGTTTCTTCATTAATATGTGTGACGTTCACCTGATACTCCGGAAGTCCGATCCGCATAGCAGGATCCCCCAGGAGGAGAAACTTTCGGGAGTTGTCACTGGATCCGACCGGCGTGAGTTTCGTTCTGCGGAAGATGTCACCGAGGCGTTGCGGGCGGCCGTTATCATCCCGGCGGGTCATTTCCCGTGTGAGCACCCGGTTGAGTCCGAAATTGAGTGAATTTGGATTCGGAGAGGTATATACGACACGCGAAGTCGTCAATGTCGCTATCAGACCGCCGTCGGGATACAGCAGCATCTTTTCCGCCCCGGAATTGTCATCGGTATCGTCATACCGGCCAAAGGAGCAGGTTGCCGTTACCATGATACTAAGGCGGTCCCGGTTACTGAGCCGGCTGATGTCATCCGCGGTAAAGAGGCGCTGATCGGTCAGAAATTGCTCGGCACCATGGCCGGAGAAGTTGAAGACAACGGTACCGTTATTGATCCGGTCGATCATTGCCTGGGTCGCCTGGGGCACCCGCTGGCCGGCACTGGTATGTTCCAGCGGATAGGATATTTGATAAATTTTATCCATCCGGATGCCTGTTGCATCTTTATCAATTTCATCCGCTGTTCCGTCGGCATTAAGCACATGCAGATCCCTGTCGCGGCCGCTTGAACTGTTGTCATCGTCGGCGATAAACGTGAAGAGGCTCTGCCAGTCGCCACGGTTCCTCGGATCTTCATAATGTTTGATTTTATCAATGAGCAACCGGGCCTGGTCGGGTGTCTGGACCGGGAACCGGCCCACTCCGATATCAGGCAAATCATTAGAGCCCATCAAACCTTCGTTTTCCCCCATAAAGGTGAAAAAATCGTCACTTCCATAGCTGCCTGTCCGGCTGACCGATTCTTCGGACTGGAAGGTGAATACAAAATTCTGCATGTTCGGATTCCGTATGACTCCCTTGTAATCATAGGTGGCATCCCCGAACATCAGCAGATACTCAGGCTGTCTCTCGCCGGCCGACGCGCCGCGGTCATAAAGATGTTTTAGATAATCCCGCAAGGCCACAAAATCGGGTACTCCGCCATTGAATTCATTAAAAATCTTCTCCTGCTCAACAATGATCGGGGTCAGGCCGTCACGATCTTGCCGGTAATCAGCCAGACGCTGTGCCTCTTCCAGGAAAATTTCGTCGGTGATGATGACATAGTCGGGATAGAAGGACGGGTTTCTCAGATTCTGGTTCGGCAGCACATTGCCATCCGGCGGGGTACGGAAACGGCTGGGAGCGGAGGCCAGAAACTGTCGGGTACGTTCCGAGGAACCGGCAACGGTATATTCGTTTCCGGAGGAATTGACCTGTAACCGTACGGGTGCAACGGGGTCCGTGATATCGAGGACCATCGGCTCGTTGTCAAACCCGCTCAGACGATACCGGACCACCGATCCGTCGCTGTTTTCCGGCGGGTGAAAACGCAGCCGGTTATTGTTGGCCTGCAGGTCGCGGTCAGCGCGGATTCGTATCCATTCCACCCATCCGCGGGCACTGCTCTGAGGATTATGGTATGTGGCATTTACCTCGATGATATCGTTCTCAAGTGAGAACCCCTGCAACGTCTGCCGCCATTCATTGATCCGCGCCGATGGACCTACGGCATCGGTCAGGCTTGTAATTCTGTTGACCTGGAGGGCTGGTACATTGGTGTACCCGTTTATGTTGAATACGAATTGAGAGTTGCTCAGGGACCGGGCTGCCATGGAGAGCCAGACTTCAACATCGGATCCGGTTTGAAAGCCCTTCAGTGTGTCGGAAAAGATGGCAGCTGATGCAGAGGGGTCGAAACGTTGGCCAAACCACTGGGTTCCGGATTTGATGCGGGATTCCGATTTCTCCCGGTCTTCTTCAAACCAGAGAAAATCGCGGAACATGGTGACATCACGGGTGGGTTCGTTGCCGGGGCTGGTGGCGGAGAGTCGGTCACCAGCCCCGGAACCGATCGTCAGAAAAACATAGTTTTCGTTTGTGAATGGATGAAGCCGATGTTCAAACCGGTTGGTGGTTTCATTATAAAAAGTACGGTCCGGGCCATTGGCATAAAATATTACCCGGTCACCGCTGTCGAAACTACCATCCGCTTCTCCTTCCACGATTATGGGGATCTGGGAGAGTTCGGGCCGGGGATTACTGTTTCTCAATGGCAACTCATATCCGTCGGTAGTCCAGATCTGGATATGCTGTGGATTGATGGAGGAGATATTTATGCCGAGATCATCGAGGTAGTCCTCGTCCAGAACATAGATATTATCGTCAGGTATGGGGATTTTGTACCACTCACCGCTGGCAAGCGGATTCTCTGTCAACTGAGAAATTTCGGTCGCAGACCGGCGCATACGTGGTGCATCGTGGTCATGATAGACGCGAATCCGCATATGTCGCAACACCTGGAAGGTTTTGCTTCCCTCCTCATTGTGGCGGGCCACATGGATGGTGAGAGGGGCGGTCATCTCACCGCGCGAATAACCGGGTGTTCCAACCTCAATCAATGGCGTATTGCGATCCGAGATCAGCATCAGTTCCGGGTTCTCGGAATAGTGGAACCGGCTGGAGTCCACCGTCACCGGTACGATTTCCTGTTCCATGACCCGGTATCGGGCATCATTGTTGCGCCATGGAACCATCAGGTATTCGGGGGAAGTGATGGCAAGTTTCTCATTCGTGAAAACATAATCCGTAAAATCGGCGGTTCTACTTGCCACACGAAGATCTTGTCCGGGAGCGGAAATCACGGAAATCAGGGTAAGGGCATATCCTGATAACAGAGCTATAAACAAGGGACGAATTGCCATTGGCTGAAGAGAACCCGGGGTTACTGAGAAGATAAAAAACAAGAGTGTGTGTTTACAATCTGCCTACCCGTTAAATTATGTAAAACGGATAAACATCAGACACTTGTATGCCGGCTAAATCACGGCTTCGGTAACCATTAACGCAATAGGCAATATCGGGTTTGTGATGGGTTTCGTTCAATTTACCTCCACTATACTTTAATGTCAATCACCGATAGCAGTTCATTTTGGGAAAAATATACCCTGAATTCCGCAGGTGAGTTGCGCGTCAGCAAGTTGTAGGCAGTAACGTGTAAAAAAAAACACTTTTTTTTACAATAGTGTGCAGTTACAAAAAGCGTTCGACCACAACCGATGCCGCTCCGCCGCCCCCGAATCCGACTGCGGCGCATCCCCAACGCTTCTTCTGCCGGTGCAGTGCGTGCAGCAATGTGACAAGTATCCGGGCACCCGAGCAACCGGACGGATTTCCCATGCTTACGGCACCGCCGTGGATATTTACGGTATCGGGATCGAGTTCAAGCAGTTGGCTGCATGCCAGCGTGGAAACCGAAAAAGTTTCATTGATTTCAAATAAATCAATTTCGTTGGTCGATTTGCCTGCCCGCTCCAACACGCGCGGGATTGCCCGTGCCGGCTCCGTGGTGAACTCAGCAGGGGGGCCGGCGGTGCTTGCCTGACTAACCAGCCGGGCTATCGGAGCCAGGTCGCGTTCCAGCGCTTTTTGTTCACTCATGAGCAGCAGAGCGGCTGCGCCGTCACTTATAGAGGCGGCGTTTGCACTGGTAACCGTGCCGTTTTCCTGGAATGCCGGTGCCCGTTTTGGAATATCATCCGTATCCAACCGGCCAATCTCTTCATCACGGGCTATAACCTCGGCACGACCCTGCCGGTCACGAATTTTTACCGGGACAATCTCCTCATTGAAAGCGCCCTCGCTGTGTGCGTTTTTTGCCCGTTGTACCGATGCCGCCGCATGGAAATCCTGTGCCTCCCGGGAGATTTCATAGGTCTGGGCGCACAATTCGGCTGCGTTGCCCATCTGCCATTTTTTGTAGGCATCCTGCAGGCCGTCTGCAAGAATGCCATCTTGTAACTCACCGTGGCCCAGTTTGGTGCCAAATCGTGCCCCCGGCAGATAGTAGGGGACGTTGGTCATACTCTCCATGCCTCCGGCGACAACAACGTCGGCATCACCCATAGCAATTTGCTGCATGGCGTACATCACAGCCTTCATACCGGATCCATCCAGCTGGTTTACCGTGGTGCAACGGGTGGTGTTTTTCAGCCCTGCCCTGAGTGCGGCCTGACGTGCCGGGGCCTGTCCGATCCCGGCAGGGAGAGCGTTGCCAATAATAACATCGTCGATCAGATCCGGATTGATGCTGTTGTTTTTAAAAAGTGCACCGATGGTCACCGAGCCCAGTTCCGGAGCAGTCAACGATTTAAAGCGGCCCCCGAAAGAACCGATGGGAGTGCGTAGAGCGTCAACGATGACTACAGATTTCATGGATGATTTTGTGCGATTGTTGATCCGCCGCAACGGTCAGGTTATAATTTTTTTTAAGAATGAGGCCGGGTTTGTCACAGTGCCCGGTCTGCTGAAACGATCAGAATTTCAAATATCGGATTCATCCCGCCAGGCGATCAGTCTCCAGTTATTGGTGCTGTCGCTGCGGGTAAGGCGAAAACTGGCAGAACCGTCGGTACGGTATATTTCGGATGGCGAAAGCATGACGGTCAGGTTGAACCGGCGGACAATCCTGGCCCGGGTCCGGTCCTCCTCAATCGTCTCCTGGGTGATGTTGTTCCACCTCAGCGAGATGTCATAACTTCGCGAGAACATGTTATAGGTTGTGCTCATCTCTTCATCACGGCTCCAGGTTATATCCACATTCCTTTCATCATCCCGGAAAGTAAACGTGAAATCCGGATGGATGATCGGTCCGTAGAGGGAAGTATCGCGCAGTTCATACGCTTTTTCAAAACGGGTGTAAAACCCCTCGATGGTGGATGGATCCCCGAGCAGGTCCGCAACCGGATCCCCCTCAAGTTCGCCGGGCGCAAACGGATTGATACATCCCGTGAGCGGAGGGAATATCAGAAACAGGAGTGCTATGACGAGGAGGGGCCGGCTCATCTGGGAAGATGGGATCAGGTTGCGATAGATCGGAAGGCGGATTGCAGGTCATCCCGAAGGTCGCCGGCATCTTCGATTCCGACAGAGAGGCGGATCAGCGACTCCTTGAGGCCCGCCGCTTCGCGTATCTTTTTTGGAATGGATGCGTGGGTCATGCTGGCTGGGTGGCTGATCAGTGATTCGACTCCCCCCAGGCTCTCAGCCAGTGTAAATATCCGGGTGTTGCTCATGAATGCATGCGCATGATCAACATCATCTTTTTTGAGGCTGAAAGAGACCATGGCACCGAAATCGCTCATCTGACGACGGGCAATTTCGTGACCGGGATGGTTGGAATGGCCGGGATACCGGACATCGCCTACATCCGGGTGGCCGGCGAGGAAGTCTGCCAGAACACGGGCGTTCTCGCAGGACCGTTCCACACGCAGGGCAAGTGTTTTTGTGCCGCGCAAGGCAAGGTAACAGTCCATCGGGCCCGGTACCGCTCCGGTGGTTTTGGTCTGGAATGTCAGATTATCATAAATCTCATCATGACTTGTGCAGACCGCACCGCCGATCAGGTCGGAGTGTCCGCCGATATATTTGGTTGTTGAGTGGACCACGGCATCAGCACCAAGTTTCAACGGCTGCTGAAGAGCGGGTGAGGCGAATGTGTTGTCGACAATCGTGAGGGCTCCCCGTTTCCGGGCTTCATCAGAGAGCGCGGCGATATCAACGATGTTTAACAGCGGGTTTGTGGGGGTTTCCACCCAGAGCATCCGGGTTTCAGGAGTGAAAGCCTGACGAACGGCATCAATGGAACTCATGTCAATAAAACGGAACTGAATTCCGTAAGGTTCAAAAACTTCGGTGAACAGTCGGTAGGATCCACCGTAAATATCGTTGGTCGCTATAACCTGATCTCCGGGCCGCAACATTTTGAGTACCGCATCCATGGCAGCACAACCGGAGGCAAAGGCACAGGCATGATCCGCATCTTCAAGGCCGGCAAGCAGATTTTCAAGAGCTGAGCGTGTGGGATTGGTCACACGGGCATATTCATGCCCTTTGTGTCTGTTGGGAGCCTCCTGGGCATATGTGGACGTGAAAAAAACCGGTGGCATTACTGCACCAGTGGTCTCCTCGGGTTGCTGGCCGGAATGGATGGTTTTGGTATTGAATTTCATGGGTACGAATTTGCTGATCACAAGGGGTTTGTTACACAGTAATTTCAGAAAGGCTGGCGGATCAGATTGCAGACTTATCCCCGAATAATAGGCATTAACCGATATCAGGTCAAAGCCGTTTTGCAGGAAACGGAACTTTGCTTCTGATCATAAAAAAAGCTTCTCAGCACACGACTGAGAAGCTTTTTGATACAAATAGATACCGGTTTTCCCGGCAATGGATATTATGGCAACGGTTTAGATGCCCGCTTTTTCACGCGCTTCAGCTGCTTCTTCATCCATACCGAGGTTGGTATATACACGGAAAAGGGCAACCCAATGCTCGGGATCGTCTGATTCGAGCTCGGCTGCTTTTTCGTAATGCGGCAGCGATCTTTCAAGGTATTCCTTGGCCAAAGCGTCAAATTCATCAGCCTCATCCATATCGTCCGTCATGTTTCGCTTGTCCTGATAGACGGCTGCGCGGTTTTGATAGACGATACCCAGTGTAGCGTGTATATCTGCATTTTCGGGATCCGACTCGAGCGCCAGGAGCAATTCGCTTTCTGCTTCTTCCGAGAATCGGAATGACTCTTCGATAAGGTCTTCCGCCTCTTCCAGTTTCTGTTCTATCGATGCACTCATCTCGTTGATTTTATCTTCGTCA
>SLLW01000065.1 GCA_007133875.1 Balneolales bacterium
GGCCACCCAACAGGATGGTAATCTCAGGAGTTGTACCATCAAATGTGAGTGATAAATCATTGCCGGCACCAAAATCTGCCGGGGTAAAATTGGCATTTGACTCATCTGCTCCGGCATGCCATCCGTAATCCGCTGCATCAAAAAATATGGGCAGTGTTGCTGAACCACCATTTAACAGTTCGTTCGGCAGGTCGAAATTAAGAAGTACACTGGCATTAGCCTGTCCTGAAACCAGAAACTCTCCCACTGTTGTGGTTCCATCGGTACCGGAGCCTCCTGTGTCGCCGTTGCTGACTGTTATGATGCCATTTGTTCCTGGTACGATCACACCAAAGTTAAGATCCTCCTGTTGCAGAACCTCTACAGCAGCTCCCACTTGTGCCGTTGCTGTTAAATCCGCACTGTCATCATTTGCAAAAACACCATGTGCTGATACCACAACAAAAAGTAAGGCCAAAGTATATATGCGAGATTTCATGTTTGTTCTCCGTATTTCAAGATCTTTATAAGTTATTTTTTTAGAAAATCCAGGACACTTGTACGTCATAGTAATTTGAGAATAAACATACTGCCTGCCTGACATTGGTCCTAATTATTATTCATTAATCAAAAATGTATGCCATGTGTTTAATCAGAGTTTAATATTTATACATTTTAATATTGTATACAGGTTAACAACAGCTTTTCTAACGGCTCGTATAGTTAATTAATGAATTATAACATGTATATGGCAACCAGCATATTCTATTGGATTAGCATGTAACCTTTTTGTGTTCTTTTACAGTACGATTGTTTCACTAAAATGATTGAATCAATACCCACGTATATTTTCATGTATATTGAAGACAAATCGTATCACTTACTCATATTCTACACTCATTACAACCTGTGCATTGTAGGTACCGGTCGGGATATCGCCCACTTCAATTTCCCCAAATACAAAAATATAAGCAGTGGCTGAAGGAACAGGTTGATCAGGCCTCTGCCTGGTCGGGGCATCTGCCAATATTGGAAACCGTAAATGACCCGATGGTACCACAACGGCGTGATCCGTATTGTTTTCATTTACATTTGCGTAAGCCAGTTCCAGATTCATTGGTATCCGGAACTCCGCCTCATCATCATCCATCACAAGATACTCAGGTATGTCAAGGGTCACATTAACATCCATATTCTGAGGTCCTCGAATACTAAAAACGCCCATATCAATATGCCCTAAAGGAATTCGTACATTACCGGCATTGGGAATCACTTCACCAAAATAGAGAGGGTTTTCTTCCTGTGCTTCCAGTTCCGTTTCGATTTCAAAGGTCAAACGCATGAACTGCGCCTCTGTTGAAAAAGGTACGGTTATGATAAAAAACAGTGCCAGACTAAAAGATAGTACTCTCATCGAACCCGATATTTAGATACCATCATAACTAATGGTGATAATGATCTCGCCGGTATATTCACCGACATTAAGTCCTCCATCCGGAAAAATCGTACCGAAAAAATAGAGGAACGCTGTCTCCCTGGGCGGTGTATAACCACTGTGCGGAGGGGTTGGTGGTGGTGCTGGCGGCTGGCCGGATGCACGCTGAAAAATGGGGAAACGGACGTTCATACCAGGAACAGTTATTGCACTACCCGGCCCGGAATGTACCCCCCGGTTGGCATATGCGTACGATATATTGACTGGAATCCGGTCGCCACTTTCGAAAGATTCCAGATCATCCGGGGGTATGACATCCACAAATACATCCATATACCGGACTGCTGTAATTTCAAGGATTCCAATTTGAGAATCGTCGGTCAGGTCGACTGAAACCGGATCTGTTTGATTGGAGAACAGAAACCCGAAATCCAGTGGCTGATCTACAAAAAGTTCAATCTCGTAACCGGATAATACATTGCCGTCATTGTCATACACATAATCGCCAAAATTGATCTGCCCTGAAGCCGGCCGGACCGAGAGCATCAGCAGCAGGCAAATTGCGGAGATCATAAAATGGATTCGAATGTGCATGTGGCCCATATCAGCTTTCCAGATATTCAATTTCAACGGTAAATTCCCCATCGTATGCACCATGAACCGCATTCCGGAGATCCACCTCACCGCCAATCCAGAAATAAAATTCACCATCCTCATTCAGCGTATAATCGCGGTTATCCAAATCCAGTATTTCAGCAGAAGCCTGATCATCGATATCATTGCCGGCAATTCTGTAATTAAAAGTCAGGTACTCCGCCCCTTCATCCCGCAACAATTCTCTCTGGCTTAAAAAACTGATACGTACTTCCGCATTGGGCATGCCTTCCGCTCTTATCTTACCGGCCTCACCATCCGTGACAGGATTGACTTCAAGAACTCCGGCCCGGGTCAATTGCTGATCCAGGTTCATATCGCGAAGGGTTACTATGATAACCTCACTTGCCATACCATCCACCGTGGCTGATACAACAATGGAAACCGATGCATCCCGGTCATTCTCTTGTGCAAATAGCAGATTACCCGTCATCACGAGCAATAACAGGACGATTGCCGAAGTAAAAGCCGATTTGTACAAATGTGATTTTTGAAGCATGTCAACCAGGGAATTCATTTATTCTGATATCATGACATGAGAGCGCGTAGCACGGTTCGGCTACATTGTCGAAATTTCCAATAAGCAGACTGTGCATTTTCATTGAACAGAAAATAGTTATTAAATTTCTCGTTAAGCAGTTAGAATAGGTTAATGACTGCCCGCTCATTTTACCAACATCATCTTTCGTGTAAGAACGGCTTCGTCGGTTTCCAAACGATAGATATACGTTCCGCTGCTGTACATACCGGCATCCCAGTTAACTTCATGGGTTCCTCTGGAATAGATACCATCCGCAAGCACCGAAACCTGCCGGCCAAGCATATCATATACCGTTAACCGCACCCGACTCTCATCCGGCAACCCAAATTGTATTCGTGTTCCGGGGTTAAACGGATTTGGATAGTTCTGATTCAGGACCACCTCCACGGGTACCTCGCCGTGCTCCGGTGCATTGGACAACCCGGATATTAAAATTCGAAATCTTGCAGAATTGACCGAAGATGACTTGTAGTGCATTACCACCGGTTTTCCGGGGACGTTAATTTTGCCGGATATAATTGGCCTTTCAGGATGTTCCAAACCTTGAGACTGCATTCCGGATCCCCGTGAACCCTTCTGCTCCGAATATCCATGACCTGCTTTTATGATTCCGATCTCTTCCAGATCAACTGCTTTCCGGTAAAGGGCGTTATTTGAATTCAGATTAAAATCATAGGTATCTTCAGAACGCATATTCACTATTCTTCCGGTTTCCCGGTCATGAAGTCTGATGGACAGGTCATTTGGAAAGGAATCAGGTACCTTCCACTGTAAGGTCGCGGATCCATTTACCGCTTTGCCGGAATAGATCCCAAATGCTTCCATTGGGATGGATAACTCCTCTTCCGGAGAACCGGGCAGATTATTAATGGAGAGCTGGCTTCCGTCTTCCTGAAATGTAAATAGTGACAGATAATTCTCGCTTAGCGGGACCAGGCGGTACGCATCATAACGATCGGAACCGGTACCCCCATCATCAGTAAACATCAATCGGGTTTCCGACTCAAACCCGGTATCCATGTGGGAGAGCTGTACAACCAACTCTTTAAAGTCGACAGCGCCTCGTCCGGAGCTGTTTTCACTGGTGTACAACGTTTTGTTTGCATTCGATAAGGTAACCGGTCCATCATCCGAAGTGCCGTTTATTTTTCCGCGAAAGCCGGTACCCCCTATGGTCCGGGCCTGTGGCGACACCATCATTTCTGCCCCGGAATCCTCTGCCTTTACCCAGAATCCTTGAAACGGTGCAATTTTTCCACTTCCAAGTGAACCGGTTTCACCATTCCATTGCCGGTAATCGCCATCATTGTATCCGGGATCCCATACATAAATGGTTTCGTGCATCCCGTTGCGAGTCCATGATGCCCCGGCGTCCCAATCGAGTGCCGCACCAAAGGGATTTCCAACCAGATTCCAGCCGGTATCATCGGTGTAAATATGCCGGGCCGTGTGGCTCACCCCGAAATCCAGCGACCCTCCTCCATTTGCAGGCAAGTTCTCATCACCACTTACCGATAGGGTAAACGGAAGCTCATCGTCCCGGGACGGAACACTGCCCGGCCCTTCCGCTCCATCAAATACATAAATCAGATAACCACGTGTCGAAACAACCGGATCATTCATTCCCGAAAGTGTTCGCCAATTCATATTGGTTGTAACGGTATCACCGGAGCTGCCCGGGGTATCTTCGGCATAATGCATGATATTCGGCTGCTGATCAGGAAAATCTGCACCTGTAAACCCCTGTGTAATAATTCTGCGATTCGGATCCGGCCCGGTTACAAAGTTGAGGAAATCTGTTTTCACGGGAGATGACATAATTCGCCAACCCTTGCTTCCGGAAATATCCCTGAGGTAGCGCAATGAACCGTTATCGATATCGCGGTTATCAGCGATGAGGCTGTTACCGGACAGGATGGATGTTACACCGTTCGTAAGAAACAGCGTTTCATCGACTATCAAATCAGAGGTTACATGTACTCCCTCCGGATTATCAGCCGTCAGGTATCTGACCGTCACGGGAAGTCCGCTGCCGGTCTCCTGCAGTGTGTTTCCATTGTAAATGTAAGCGGCATTCTGACTGAATGTTCGTGAATCGGTCTGAATATTGCCACTTGGGCCGGATTCGGAGATCCCATCGGGCGATCCCATCATCAGGGTCCCCCCGGCCAGAAGATGGAACGATCCCGTACCCGTCACACTCTGTGATCCGGCATTCAGCGTACCGCCATCGGCAACCTCAAGTGCACCGGTATTATTGACCATGACGGTGGAGATGGAGGCCAGTGACACTGCTGATTCAATGGATATGGTGTGGTTCTGATCGATTCTGACGTGGTCACCCAACTGTCCGGGAACCCGGGAAGCCTCCGGACCGGTGTGGGAAATGGTAGACCAGCTCGATGTACTGTTCCATAAACCGTTTTGACGACTGTAGAAAATTTGTGAATCTGATTTGAGGATACGTTTTATGTGATTATTACTGATGGCTCTCCCGGTAACACTTTCCAGGTTGTTGGATATCAGATAGTATGAGACACCCGGTTCGATGCTGAAGTCAAGCTGGAGCGAAACCAGGTTCGTATCAATTTGGGTCGGGTTGGATCCACTCAGGTCATCCGCTTCTGTGCCATCAGCATGCTCCACCCGGTAATTGGCCGGATTTTCGGTAGTGGCCGGATTCATTTCCCTGTTAAAAATAATAATGATCGATGTTGGGGAATCGATGATGATATTGACCATATAGGGTCTGGGAGAATCGATGTTGGAATCTCCCGTTACGATGCCAACAACATTGAGCCATGTATTGTCGGATTGTACATAACTGGCATTTTCATGGACAACCATGTCATTTTCGACAAAAACATTGACCCTGGAGTCCACTTCGGATCCATCCTGAATATTCAAGTCGTAGAAATGGGCATCCTGATTGGTATTGCTGGTAATTTCTACGGATCCGGAGATATTGACGGTACTGGTATCGAAATGTATATCGGATCCGCCATTGAACTTGATATCCCCGTCAAGGTTGATATTTCCGCTTCCGGCATGGAAAGCTCCGCCACCCGTATATTCTGACTGGCCGTATATATTCAGAGTGCCCTGGTTCAAATGGAATGTCGTACCGCTTGTCTGGACGAAATTGGCACTGATCACGGGCGGACCCGGATCACCGAAATTGACAACACCGGTCTGCACCGTAAAGACTGCACTTGAAGTAAGAGTAAAGTCATCAAGAAAGGTGATTGTGCCGTCATTAACCGAAATCCGCCCCCCTATCGAAGATGCCTGATTCACAATAACCGATCCATCGGCAACATCCAGTTCTCCGGTATGACCAATGGCCAGATCCTCCTCGATGGTCAAAGTCGCATCCCTGGAAATGGTGGTTGTCTTATCGTTGGAACCGATAATCAGACGCCGGATGGTGATGCTGTTTTCCAACACAGGATCATCACCCGGATACCAGGTAATATACACTTCGGAATTGGCATCAGGCACACCGTTGCTCCAGTTGCCCTGATCATACCAGTCGCTGCTTACGGAACCGTTCCATTGAGTGGTCTGCGCCAGGACCCGGCTGTTTCCACCAAATACAAACAACACACCCAACAAGGTTAACAGTACCCCCGAGTAAAACACACGCCCCGCAGCACGTTTGCCGGCATATGCCGTCCGGCTCATGTTAAGGTAACAGCAATCCAGCATGGATGTTGGAATTTTCAATGAAATACTAATAAATATGGTCGTGATTGAGAATCAGATGTAACCATTTACGCTCCCTGATTATCTGCGTACAGAACAACGATTTAAAATAGCATTTCCCTGATCACCAGTGCAGTTAAAATCGGTTAATACAAGCTATTTAATAAACACCGGACTTTATTAACCGATATTCATAGTAATGTATCTGATACAGGGGGATGTGCGCGGCCCGATTAGGCGGTATCGGCCCGATTTCATCGGACCCATGGTAGAGGCTTACCAGGATTCAGGTATATAAATCCACCAGACCATACGGTATGAAATGCGTAACTCTCTGAAAATTCGTGCCGGTCCGGTTTATTGCCCGACTTTCCAGGGCTTAGAATACGAAATTGAAACTGCGATCCGGACGATGCAGACAGGGATTATGCTCAATAATGTTCGGCCGTAATCGTATATACGGTCGAGAATGTTCCACTCTTGTATGAACCGGCATCAATCGTTCCAAATAATTCCAATTCAGCGATGCCACGGTAACCACCGTTATCCGATTCGGTAAACCGTATTTCTGCATTTTTTCCGTTCACCGTTACATTCTGCTCCTGTTGAACATTACGGCTTATCCGGGCTTCCGGCTCAAAGTGTATCATTCGTTCACTATGATCGAGCAAAGCAGTCTCACCTTTTATGCTCAGCAACATTTCTGAATCAGGCTGGGCCGGAATCGATA
>SLLW01000381.1 GCA_007133875.1 Balneolales bacterium
ATGCCATGTACATATGGGATCATTCAGCCAATGAGGGACAGGGCGGATATCTGGTTCACTACGGAGAATCGGTTCCTCCCGCGCTTCCGGGACAGGACCGCTTCGACGGGATCATCCCGGCGTTTCAGAGTTTCTGGGTGAAAGCAAAATCCGATGAAGCACGGCTCAGAGTTAGCCCAGAGCATCATGTACAAAACCGGCGTCTGTACAAAGAAGCACCGGTTGAAGAGGATCATCGCCAGGTCTTTGCTCTGACGCTCAAAGGAGAAGGATTTGAAGATCATGCCTCGGTAGTGTTTGATCCCGGCAACAGTAACGAGCGCTTGAATCTGCCGGCTCTGTCGAGTCTGGAACATCGTACGGCCGAACTGACCCTCACCCGTGACAACACCCAATGGAGGGTAATTTCTGTTGATCCGGAAGGAGTGGAGTCGAAAGTATCTTTTTCATATCAACTCAACGCCAACGTTCCGGGCAGTTACCAGCTTGAATGGCCGTCGACCGATGAGTTCGGCAGTGACTGGCAATTTGAGCTGACCGATCATGAAACAGGTGAAACGATAGTCCTGGAGGATGGGGACCGTTATTCATTCACGGTGGATGCCGGTTCTTACAAGAAACGTGCGGATGAATCCGGTGTGCAGCCTGGTAATCCTGCAAATAATAATAAAACGAATGGTGCGGGCAATCGTTTCAGCGTCCATGCAACCATCGGTGAAACCACCTCGGCCGGTGAGACGGCCGAATTACCCGGTACGGTTGAACTGGATCAGAACTATCCCAATCCATTCAATCCTGCCACAATCATTGGCTATCGTCTGCCGGAGGAAGCCTCACAGGTCACACTTGAGGTTTACAACATGCTTGGCCAAAGGGTAGCGATTCTGGTGGACGGCCCGCAAAGTGCCGGACATCATGAGGTGGCTTTTGATGCGTCGCATCTCTCAAGCGGTATCTATACCTACCGGCTTGTGGTCGATGAAAACGTCCTCACACGAACCCTTACCTTCATCAAATAAGGAGGCTGGTTTCTCCGGTATCCGATGCATAGAAAACTCCATTTGTGACACCGGAGGCCGGCCTGTATGAAAATTTGCTGAATACAAGCTGTATAATAACAGCTGTCAAAGCGAACTATTGAAAATACTCACCGTGATAAAAATCATCATTTTATGAATCTTCTGATTCGTTGTTTCTTGCTTCTGGTATTTTTCCCGGTATATCTGCCTTTTGGCTATTTACATGCACAACCTACCATACCAGAAGACCCTGACAAGGCTATTCCCGATACACCTCTGTTGACAGCTCCCGACAGCGGTGCAGTGGATGTAGAATTTGCCCCACTGCTCGAGTGGGAGGAAGATGAATTTGCGGAAAGTTATGAACTGCAGCTTGCCACAAACCAGGACTTCACGGATCTCCTGACGGACACCACCGGTCTCACAGATACAAAGTTGCAGACCATAGAACTGGGAGAGGAGACCACCTACTACTGGCGGGTCAAGGCTGTTGGCGATACGACCGACAGCGACTGGTCGGGCGTCTGGCATTTCACCACAAAAACGATTACTTATGCGGGTAAAGATACGGATCTTCCCGGCGGACTGGAACTGAGGCAAAACTACCCGAATCCATTCAACCCGATCACGAGAATCAGCTATGGTATTCCGGAAAATGTGAAAGTACAACTGGCTGTCTATGATGTCACGGGGCGCAGGGTTGCCACACTGGTGAACCAACATCAGCTGGCAGGCCGGTATTCGGTTACATTTGATGCCGCCCATCTTGCCAGTGGCGTTTATACCTACCGAATTATTGCGGGTGATAATGTAATAACCCGGCAGGCTACACTGTTGAAATAAGCGGACAGAAAATCAATTCATGCATTGATTTTATTTAATGAGGGTCATTTTTCGCGTGATGCTCTCCACCGGTGTTTGCAATCGATACAGATATATGCCACTGGCCAGGTCCGATGCATCATAAGTCACATGATGACTTCCCCTTTCAAAGGAACCATTGGAAATTAAAGCAACCTGTCTGCCAGTCAGATCATATACCGTAATGGTCACCTCTGAGTGTTCCGGCAGGTAAAATGAGATATTGGTGGTCGGGTTGAACGGGTTTGGGTAATTGGCATCCAGGCGAACCGAAATTGGCAAATCAGATTCATATTGCCCAAGTGATGAGGGGATCGTTTCAGTAGATTCGACAGAACTGTAAATATAGAAACCGGGTGCTCCGGCCGTTCCCGTAATTACCATCTCCTCATTTCCACCCATGACTTCAGAGTTTTCTGCGAGATAGAGTATTTCGGGCCATGGCGCATCAAATGAGACCATATTGGTCGGAGTAAAATCATCCGGATTGGATACGTCCAACGCCAAGAGCATAGAGGTGGATTTCTGAAAGGGAAATGTACCGGTAACAGCGCGATCTTCGGTAAAAATGAGTCCGTTTAATGGATTTTCAGCAGTAAATGCAATTGTTTCTGTAATTGCGGGAGCCTCAGACAAGTCAAACAAATAGATTTTGTCGTCATTGATACCCGCAAGATAGTGCTGGAAGAGTTGCTGATGACGAAGTGAGGGTATGTTTCTGTCATTGAGATATGTGATATTATCATAATCACTTATGTCATAGATTTCCATTTCACCACCAAAACCGCGTTCAACAGCAAAAAGGTGATCCCCATAGACGACGGGATAAAGGGGATTGGAGCTGAAAGAGGGATCCTGATATGTTGCAAGATGTACAGGATTGCTGATATCTGAAATATCTGTAACCTCAATATGCAATTGTTTTGAGATGTCGGTGCAGACTAAAAACAGATGATCCCCTTTTAAAGCAGGCATTACATGATTCATAGAGCCTGGCGTCTGATTATAGGTGGCGGTAATGACGGGGTCTGATGGATCAGATACATCAATTAGTTGAAATCCTGTTTTTGAAGTAATAACCAGCGTTTCACTGGCATGAAGAATAATATCATTCAGTCCTTCAATGTCAATATGTCTCAGTGTTGCAGGTTTGGAATAATCACTGACATCAACGGTATATAATGTAGAGTCGGAAGTGAGTACATAGGCCAGATTATCATGATGCAGCAGATGTTCGAGCGTTCCTGAACCGGAAACAGATTCGTGGGCGGTAATGGAATGGTCTGAACCTATAGTGTATTGCAAAAGACCGGTCTGGCCGGCGGCCAGTACGATGTGATTATTACGCACATCAAAAGAGTGAATAGCAACACCGGGCTGAATAGAATGGACCAGGGTCGGGTCGTTTTCATCTGAGATGTCGAAAATAAGGAGTTGATCATCCTCACCGTGGTTGGCAGATTTGGCAAGTACAAAAAAGTAATCTCCCGCTACCTCAATTCTGGAGACATGATCATTCGGATTATCAACACGGGCAACCAGGTGAGGGGTATCCAGATTGGAGATGTCATAATAGCCGGCATCACCATCTCCGAATCCGGTATAAAGCCGGTCAGCGGAAACCTTGATATTGGCACTGGCAAAACCCTCCTCAAAAAAGATTTTATCCTGCTCCACAGAATTGTCAGGGTCGGATATGTCGATGACATGTAAATATTGTCTGCTGGTGACGAGCACGTGATCACCCATTACATCGTATCCATGAACCGTACCGGGACGGGCGATATCCATTTCGACGTTTGTTCTCCAAAAGATGCGGTCTGATGGATCGGAAGTGTTCAAAATATAAAATTCACGCAAAGAAAAACTGAATCCGGTATCACCGGTAGTAAGAAGGCCTTTACCGCTAACAGTTCCGGCAATTTCGTGGAAAGGTTGCTCCGCATCTTCATGGAAGTAATAATATTGGCGGTCACGCTCGAAGCTGTTGGTGGCGTAATAATAACCGTTGTGATAGTGAACATGGTCGATACCAGATACATTTGTAAGATATGATTTTGTGATCACCGGGGCCGAAGGATCACTCATATCAGCAACTTTCAGATGCGTGCCGGCATTGAACAATACCGTATTATCATCAAGAAAAGTTGCGGTGTTTACCGGGCCTTCGCCCCATACCCCAAGTAATTCCGTTGTTGGAACCTGAGCGTTGATTACTGTGACATTGCACATCAAAACAAAAAAAACTTTGGATAAAAAAGAAGGGTATAGATTCTCCATAATTATGCACTTATTTACAGGTTGGTTATACTAATCTTTTCCGAACCAGGGAGATGCCTGTTCAGGTAAAGAATAGTGTTTGGGCCAGGTCGATATACGACATGAATAGACGGGGCATATCGCCATATACCATATCAATGACCGGGCAAATATAGTACGAATAATATTTATATGTCCAAAGATTTTTGCAGATAGCGAAAAATCTTCCATAAAACTACAATTAGGGATCGGAAAGCAGGCGATATACGCTCTTATTAGATGACGAGATGTTTCATGCGTTCCTGTTCAGCCATCGGAGTGCTATGGATCTGGCTCAAAAAGCCGTTTGATCACATATGGGGGAACTTCCACTATTCATACATCGAAAATATTTGCGCATTATGAACTTTAAAATCATATTACCGGCAATGCATATACTATATCACCTATAATTTCTACAAAAGTTAAATGACATGAATACTGATCAAAGATGTAGATGTTGCATTATTCCTGAATCTGCCAGAGAGATTAATTTTAGCAATGACAGTTGCTGTGAATTATGCCTTAATCAGGATTTAAAGAAAGCACCAGATGAGTTCAGTGAGAAAAAGATCCAGCAGAAAATAGAGGATATCAGGAAAAGAGGGAAAAATCGCAGCTATGATTGCCTGGTTGGTTTAAGCGGTGGTCGTGATAGCGCATACTTATTGTTTACACTTGTCAAGAAATATCATTTGCGATGCATGGCGGCATATCACAGAACCCCATTTACACCAGACGTTATTGATGAAAACGTAAGAAAATTAACAGCCGCTTTGAATGTGCCACTCATTCAAATGGATATTTCCAACACAAAACACCTGAAATTCGCAAAAGAAATCGTAAACCTTTGGGTGAAAAGCCCTAAAAAAGTAATTGCCAGCCTGGCCTGTGCACCTTGCAAGCAGCACAACCATGAAGTTTATAAAATTGCCCGAGAACATAACATAGGTTACATCGTCTTTGGGGGGAATAAATTTGAAAAAATTCAGGTTGGTGCCGCACAAGATAAAAAGCCAAGAGTAAACGATTACAAAGAAATATCCCTGTTTCAGAAGTTCAAACAAATCGTAATCGTTGCAAAACGTGGCGCATTCATCATGTTTCAACATCCAAAGCTTTTGCTATCATTTCCACTTCTTTTTAGAAGCAGCATTCTGCATTTAAACAATCGGACGCCATATCTTCGGATGCGATATTCAAATATTAAAATGTTGGATTATTATTTTATAGCTGGATATGACGAAAAAGCTGTAAATGATTTTATGTCAGAGTATGATCTTACGATTCCTTCAAATTGTAACTCATCCTGGCGTGCGGATTGTTCATTCAGCGAGCTGAAGAATATCATGTTTTCGAAAGCAGCCGGGATGACATATACTGATGCTTATTTGAGTAACATGGTGAGAGCAGGGGTAATGACAAGAGCAGAAGCTTTGAATCGGGTTTCGAAGGAAGGCAACGTTTCTCATGAACGATTAAAAGAGGTTTGTGACATTTTAGAGATTTCATCAGAGAATTTTGTAAATAAAAATTGATCCGCTTGCGCGGGGTCTAAGGGTCAAATAGATAATCGGACTGCACCGGTCCCATGAAAATTGCCTGCCCGGAGCCTGGACATGCGATCACACATTATCATTTGAAAAAGAAAATCAAAAACTGTTTATCCGGTTAGGGGTATTTCATTTCTCATCTGTATTACGGTCACAGAATCAAACCCAAATGAAACGGATAATACAATGAAAATATCACTATATACACTTATTGGTCTGGTGCTCATAACCGCCACTATACTGACCGGATGCGACCTTGTCGAATCAAACACAAATGAAAAACCCAATGAAGAACCAGAAGTACAGGTTCAGATGAAAATGATTACTTCTTCGGGCGACATGGCAAAAAAATCTGCCATGAGCGTTAATAATACCGATCTGATCATCACCGAAATCAAAATGTTTATTGAAGAGATGGAGCTGGATGGTACCGGAGGCACAAGAGATTTCGAAGTAGAAAATTTTATTATGAATCTGCCATTAGATGGTTCACCTCTGATTCTTACCAAAGACGAACTGCCTCCCGGACTTTATGATGAATTTGAGCTGGAAATTGAAAAGCCCGATGATGATGTTCAGATATCTGATTATGATTTCAGGGATGAAACAGGTAGTTATTCGGTAGTGGTCAAGGGTACATATGAAGGCGAAGACTTTACTTTCCGCTCACGGGAGGATTTTGAAATTGAGATAGATCTCTTCCCGCCTCTTATCATTGAAGAATCAGGAACTTCTGTACTGGTCGTCACCGTCGATGTAACCGGGTGGTTCAAAGGTCCGGATGGCGAAACACTGGACCCCAAGGACTTCCAAAATACAGAGCGCATCAATGACAATATCGAGCGTTCATTCGAGGCTTTTGAGGACAATCATGATGAGGAACTTGAATTCGAAGACTACGTCCAGTCAGTGAATATTGATAGCGGCTCGTTTATACTGGAAAATGGCCAGGTATTTTATATAACCACCTACACCGAGATCGATGGCGATTTCAAATCCCTGGAACAGGTGAATGACGCTATCAATGCAGGAATTCTCGTAGAAGCCGATGGTGAATATTTTATCGACTCAGATGACAGGAACATGGTTATTGAAGTAGACTTTGAGTATGACGACGATGACGACGACGACGATGATGAATGATCTTTTTGAACATACACGTTGACCCGTGGGGTCCGTTAGCGGAAGCTGGCGGACCTTTTTTTTAGTGCGCCCGGCAGGGCGCATTCACCTGGGAGTGAAAGTCTCCTATGCACCTGACAGGAGGAAGCATTAGCCGAACGGCAAGGGTGTCCACCGCGAGG
>SLLW01000367.1 GCA_007133875.1 Balneolales bacterium
AGGGAGAAAAAAGTTGGAGAACCAGGGCGCTTGCTGCAACCAGGATAAACAGGGTCGGAGCGGAGTGAATGGAATTCATATTCGGATTAATTCGGTGAAAGTGTGAGGGTGGATGTTGTCTTTTCGGGTTCATCATCCACCGCCTGCCAGAAGTTCAGATCATGTAACGTCCCGTCAGCCCAGTCGTCAAGCGGACGATCGTACTCCGGGTGCCCGGGGTTCCCGGACTGGCCGCCGGAGTAGTGCCCCCTGGCGCGGATTTCCGGCCCAAGCTCCACAACCATCCGCCAGGAGGGAGCGAATGACCCGCTTACCGCATTGATCGCCTGTCGTGTCCCTCCAACTTCGAGGCCGTCGCGGCCGAACCCGGGCAGCATCGCCAGGTGGCCGATAGAAAACCGGCGATCCCGACCGTAGTGCCACTGTTCGGGATCCCTGCCAAAATCTTGTGCGGTGGATTCATAAACCGTACGAAAGGATTGTGTGAGGGCCTCGTCCACTTCCACCGGGAACAGATCCTCGTGGCCATCCAACAACAGCGAGATGATCGTTGCCATATCCGGGTTTGTGATATAGCGGTCGTGTTGGTGGATCAGCGGGCCGATCAACCGATCCCGGAACGCCTGTTGCCATCGGTTATAAAAAAGTGCCACCGGACTGCCGGCATCAAAATTGTAATCCCACAACTCCAGCAAGCGGGCCAGTGAATGCTCCGGCTCATCAAATGCCGTCCGGTCGAGCCGTTCCAGCATGAATGGCAGGCCCTTTTGCGCTTCGGGGGCCCGGTTATCCATCATCATCTCCTCAAAAAAATCCGTGGTAATCCCGTCGGCAGATTCCAGAATTTCGTTGATGCGCGAGTTACGGTTGAAATCGGCGTAAAACCGGCCGAGATAGTAGGGGTAGTCGGCTGTTACCGGCGCCTGGTTGGCCGTACTTACATATCCACGCTCCGGATTGACACTCCGGGGCAGGTGTTCAAACGGGATGTAGCGGTCCCAGTCGTAGGCCGGATCGCGCCCGTCGCTGATGTAATCCCCCTGTCCGTGGAACCGAAGCGGAAGCTTCCCGTAATGTCCGACCGAAATATTGCCGTCGCGGTCGGCATAGGTGAAGTTCATCGTCAGGTTTTCATACTGCCGCAGGGCCTCTTCAAACTCCTGCCGGCTCCGGGCGCGGTTGAATTCGTACACGGACTTGAGAATGTTTCCCGGCTGAAACGCGATCCATTTGATGGCGTGTCCTTTGGGATACTGTTCGCCGGTCACCTGTTCCCCGGGGGGGTTGACCACCGGGCCGTGATGGGTGTAACGAACGGTGTCACGGATGGTCTCGCCGCCCCGTACGCGGATCTCCTCGATCCGGTGGGTGACCGGTTTCCACTGGCCGTCATGCCGATATTCGTTGCGATGCTCATCCCGGAATTCGATTTCATACACATCCAGTGTGTTGGATCCGCCATTGGTGATTCCCCATGCAAGAAAGTCATTGAAACCGATGGATATGCCGGGAGCTGCAGGCAGACTGACTCCGTAGGTGTTGATACCGTCGCTGTTCAGATGAATTTCATACCACGTGGAGGGAAGGGTGATACCGAGGTGGGGATCACTGGCCAGGATGGGGTGGCCGTTTGCCGTTTTGCTGGCGTCGACTGCCCATGAATTGCTGCCGATATCCGGATCGCTTTGCGTTACCGGAAGGTCGCGGACAATCTGCGGTACGAAGCCGGGGTCGGGCCGGCTGGGTTCAAGCGGTTCAAAATCCCAGGCCTGATCTTCGGGGATCATCGTGCGGACCCATGGTAATTCGTCGGGGTAGAGCAGATTATAGGTCTCTTCATCCAGCAGTGCGCGGGCATTGCTCTGAGAGTGGGCCCGGGTCCGGGAAGTGAGCGTCTGGGACATGCTCATCAACACCAGGGCCGCATGTTCTGTTGTGAACGGTTCCGGTTCGATATTCAGGATTTTATACTCTACCGGGTACGCTTTTGGTGGGAGCTGCTTCAGCCAGAAGTTGTATCCATCCTTATACGCTTCCAGGATCATGGCGGACAGCGAGTCTCCGGTCATCATCGCTGCATTCAGCTCAGCCCCGTACAACATACCCATCCGGCGTTGTGTCCGGTCGTATTCAATGGCCTGCGGGCCAACTATTTCTGATATCCTTCCGGCGGCGCCACGTGCCTGGAAATCAATCTGCCAGAGCCGGTCACGGGCGGTGACATAACCCTGGGCAAAATAGAGATCATAATCGTTATCGGCGAAAATGTGTGGAACGCCGCGCTCATCATAGCGGATGATCACTTCGGAGTTGAGCCGGTCGGCCGTGATGTTCAGATCCGGGATCCGGCCGGATTCCATATTCTGCCAAAAACCGGTAAAAGGGTTGGTGAGAGGACCCAGGGGAGGGATGGATCCTAATTGGGAGTTCAGTGCCCAGGTTATGCCGATGACGGCAATGAGCAGTATTCCGGAGGTGAAATATCGAATCATGCGGAATGTTTTCATAGAAAGGAATGCAGATAACGAGCGTTTCCGGAGATGACCGCATTCTGTGCTGGTGCAGCAAAAACCAACATCATCCAGAAATCGGTTTGAAAAGTCATGGATTTATCTGTATATGATATGTAACCCAAAAAAAATATGCGATTTGAAACGATGAACCGAAGGTCACGAAGTGCTATGATCATGACCGGGCTAAAATCCGGACAAACAGGCGCAAGATTAAAACCGGTCATGGAATTGTATGTGTCTGCTTAATCTAAAGTTTTAAACACATGAAATACAATCGGTTTTCCGAGGGCTCCATCCTGTTTGCATTGCTGATGTTACTTGTGCCGGTTTTTGCGGCGTGTGATGAGGCCGGCCCGGAGAATGGGCTGCGACCTGCAGAACGGCAGGATCACCCATCCGAAATGAATTACAATACTCCGAGACAACCCGAAATAGGAACGGGGTACACTCCGAAACCGGGCTGGGAAACATCGGAGTTTGCCGTAGCGGCGGCGAATCCGCTGGCGGCCGATGCCGGGTATCAGGTTTTGCAAAACGGCGGGTCGGCTGTCGATGCCGCGGTTGCTATCCAGATGGTGCTGACCCTGACGGAGCCGCAATCAAGCGGAATTGGCGGCGGGGCGTTTCTGATGCATTGGGATGGTGAAACCGTTGGTGCCTACGACGGGCGCGAGATCGCACCAGCCGGTGCCGGTGAAACCCTGTTTCTGGATGATGACGGAGAGCCGTTGCCGTTCGATGAGGCAGTGCATAGCGGAAGATCGGTTGGGGTTCCGGGGACCCTGGCTATGCTCAAGACTGTTCACGAAAAATACGGCCGTCTTCCCTGGGAGGAGCTGTTTCGTCCGGCGATTACCCTTGCCGGAGAAGGGTTTTCTCTGAGTCCGCGCCTCCATCAGCAGCTTACCCGGGAGAAACGATTGCCTGAGGATGAAATCGCAAGGAACCTCTTTTACGATGAAGATGGCAATGCACATCCATCCGGATACATTTTGAAAAACCCGGCTCTGGCCGAAAACTTCCGGAAAATTGCGGAAGAGGGAATTACTGTTTTTTATGAGGGGGTGATTGCGGCGGATATTGTCCGGCGGGTACAGGAGCACCCGGATCCGGGCCCGATAACCGTTGATGACATGGCCCGATATCCGACTCAGAACCTAACACGTGATCCCATCTGCACACCCTGGCTGGATTATACCATTTGCGGCTTTCCGCCGCCATCCTCCGGGCACCTGACCATGATGCAGGCTCTGGGCATTATGGAGCACCTGGATGCACCGGAAGTCATATTACAGGACTCGGTTCCGACAGCCGAATGGCTGCATCATTTTTTCGAATCATTCAAACTCGCCTTTGCCGACCGGAATCGATACATCGCGGATCCCGCTTTTATTGATCCGCCGGGTGATTCATGGGAAACGATGCTGCACCCGGAATATCTGCAGCTTCGTGCCGCACAAATTGGCAATGCCAGTATGGGAATTGCCGAACCCGGTGATCCCGGATCCACCGGCCTGCAGAAGGGCCGGCATCCCGAACAGCCCGATCAGGGAACCAGTCACATCAGTATCATCGACCGGTATGGAAATGCGGTCTCCATGACCACCACCATTGAACAGGGATTCGGCAGCCGTATCATGTCCGACGGCGGCACCGGGCTTCCCGGCGGTTTTCTGCTGAATAATGAACTTACCGATTTTTCGCTCTCACCGACCGACTCAGACGGAGTGCCGATTGCCAACCGGGTCGAGCCCGGAAAACGGCCGAGATCGAGCATGAGTCCGACCCTGGTATTTGACCGGGACGGCGGTCGGTTACTGGCAAGTGTCGGCTCCCCCGGAGGCGCGGCTATCATCCACTACACCGCAAAAACATTGATCGGTATGTATGTTTTCGGACTCAATGCACAGGAGGCGATCGACCTTCCAAATTTCGTAAATACTAATGGCCCGTCGGTCCTGGAAGAGGGGCGTTTTCCCCGGGAAATCATGGACACTCTGGAAGCAATGGGGCATGAGGTCGCAGAGCGATCCCTGACCAGCGGGATACAGGCAATCCGGGTTACAGAGGACGGCTTTTTTGGTGGTGCGGATCCCCGCCGGGAGGGGGTTGTGATGGGCGAGTGAATCAAAAATAAAAGCCCTTTTACAATACTTAATAATTGAAAAAAACGTTAAATTACAAAGGGGCGAGTGCTGTCTGGTTGCCCATCAACAGGTGGGATTCTTGCAGTAGGGAGATCACATTTCAATCTCCTGTTAGAATCCGGTGATTTTTTAACATGACATAGCTGTGTTTTTGAATAAATAACCGGGAGTAAATAACAATGAATATTTTAGATCGCAGAAAACCCAATGCCAATCTGCAGAAGTTTTATCTCATCAATCTGCAAATCGGGTTTATTATAACCTTGCTGCTATTGATTGGCATGTTTCGTGTGAATTTAAATATGGCCTCTGAATTTGAGATTACCGTGAAGGAACAGGAGGTCATCGAGATGGAAGAGGTCGTACGAACAGAGCAGCAGCTGGCACCGCCTCCACCTCCAAGGCCCCCTCAACCGGAACCCGTGCCGAATGAAGAGATTATTGAAGATGTATTCTTTGATCTGGATACAGACCTGGATCTGTCGGCACCGATGAGTCTCCCGCCACCGCCGCCTCTGCCGGTAGACGATAATGAAGATGAAGAACCGGAAGTGTTTACGATTGTGGAAGATATGCCTGAGCTTATTGGTGGTATGAATGCCATATACCAACACCTGCGCTATCCGGAAATCGCACGTCAGGTAGGAATTGAAGGACGTGTTGTGGTTCAGTTCATTATCGACGAGCAGGGAAGGGTCGTCGATCCGGTTGTCGTTCGCGGAATCGGTGGCGGATGTGATGAAGCGGCTGTTGAAGCAGTCAAAAAGGTCCAGTTTACGCCCGGGCGACAGCGTGGCCGTGCTGTTCGCGTTCGCTACTCGCTTCCGATCGTATTCCGGCTGCAGGGCTGAAGCGCAAACCGTTACTCCAGAATATCGTTCACCCAGGTCATCGCTGCCATCATATTGGGCAATCCAATCGTAGGCAACGATAGCAGAATGGCATGGCGAATCTCATCATGTGAGCATCCGGCGTCCAGCGCTTTCCGTACATGGGAGTGCAGGGCGCCTTCCATTCGGGCACCCGCAGAGATCCCGAGTTTGACCAGTGCCCGTGATTTTTCGTCAAGCGGGCCTGCTCCGTGTACCGCGTCCCCCATGTTTTCATAGGCATTCAGGACGTCCCGGTATTTTTCCCCGAACTTCAGATATTGCTTGGGTTTGTCAGACATGAGATCTCACCTTTTCAATGATTCGAATTTGTTATCTGTTGATATCACAGCGTAGTTTACCATTTTCTTTGCAGGTGTTCCAGGTCACTGCGCACAAACCGGCTGGTGGCTTCCGCCAGCATCGCATAAAGTCCGGTTTCATCACTTTCCCTGACCTTGTTTTCAAATTGCGCTATCCAGCGCGCCAGATGCTGCTCCAGGAATGATCGCTGTTTTTTACGCCAGTTCCCCGGGTCTTCGGCCTCATGCTCCCGGATAATCAAATAACAGACAAACTCCAGCTCGATCCGGATATGATCAGGCACATCATGAATAGCCAATTCCATACCCTCCGACTCATACCACAGTTGGACATGCATGGTCGATTCGGCCATCAGATGTTCACTTTTCTCCATATACACCGAACCGTAGGGTGGAGCCTCAAGGGAAAACGGGCCGACAAATAACCGGGCATGTTCGACTTTGAGCGACTCCAGGCCGGGCGCGTCAGCCACTCCCTTGCCCAGGTCCGGAAAACGGTTCTCCGGATATACTTCGGTATCGGGGTATCGCAATGCCAGCGCCTCCTGCAGTTGCCCGATCCGGGTATGAAAATCCTCATCCGGTGTCACAAAACAGTCAGCCAGCAGTTTATAGATTCCACCACGAAGTTCGGTGATTCCCTCCATCTTTTCTTCACTTTGTATGTGCGGGTTCGTCATTGGTTCCCCGGGTATTCGGTCTGATATGTAATATAGGGCTTTGTTCCGGCTGGTCAACCGGGTCAGATTTTTTCCACACGGATCCGTACCACACCGTAAAACGCCGATGAGCCGCTCAACCGGTCATAATCCGCCGGAAGTACCTGGTTGTTATTGCCACCGCGGGGCGATTTGCCAAACTCTTTGGAGGCATGGCGTCCATATGCCCAGTGTCCCTGGCCATACGCTTTGACCACCGTCCCCGGGCGGACCCCCTCCCAGAGATTGGCGGTACACTCCAGTTCGCCCGCCGCCGAATAGAGCCGGATGGGGTCACCGTTTTTCAAACCCAGCCTGTCGGCATCGATCGGGTTGAACTGGGCGACATCCTCGCCAACGACATTCCCCATGTCAATATCCTTCATTTCGTA
>SLLW01000320.1 GCA_007133875.1 Balneolales bacterium
AAATCCGGCGCACTTAATTTCAGCGCCTGTGCAGCCTGTTCTTTGTAGTCCCATGTTTTCCACAGGATCGAAGAGCACGACTCCGGCGAAATAACGGAGTACCAGGTATTTTCCATCATATAGACTTCGTTGCCCATACCGATTCCCAGTGCTCCGCCACTGGCTCCTTCACCGATGACAATAGTCACAATCGGGACCTTCAGCAGCGCCATTTCACGAAGGTTTCGGGCGATCGCTTCGGCCTGTCCCCGCTCCTCGGCTTCAAGTCCCGGAAAAGCACCGGGGGTATCAAGAAAGGTAATTACCGGAATTCCGAATTTTTCCGCAGTTTTCATGAGCCGTAAAGCCTTTCGGTACCCGTCGGGATTCGGCATCCCGAAATTGCGATATTTTCGGCTTTTGGTATCGCGTCCTTTCTGATGACCGATCACCATTACGGAGCGCCCTTCAAACGTGGCAAAACCACCTACAATCGCTTTGTCATCACTGTAACACCGGTCTCCATGCAGCTCGATGAAATTCTCCATGAGCTTATATATATAATCGAGTGTATAAGGGCGGTCCGGGTGGCGCGCCAGTTGTACACGCTGCCAGTGGGTGAGATTGGAAAAGATGGATTTACGCAACTCTTCCACCCGTTTCCGGAGCCGGTCAATCTCGGGTGTCAGTACATTGTCATCACTGATATTCAGTTCACTGAGTTCGGTGATCTTCTTTTCCAACTCAATAATTGGCTTTTCAAAATCGAGATGATTCATTTATTTATTTCTTTATTTCACATTTTGAGCAATCGGAAAGCGTATGTCCTGACGGGTATTACCGGTTTCAATAATCAGAAAGTCAAACGGGGGTACATCATCAACATCAGATGCGGCGAAATCGATTGATTATTTATGATACGGACCAATCACCGTTTTACAAGATGCCAAGGATACTTCTAAATTTCAAAACCCAAACCATCCAGACCGCTTCTATTACAATTTTCTTTGACATTTTTGATACTCCTTCGGTCCGTTCCCGGAATATGATCGACACCTCTTTCAGAGAAAAGCCCGCTTTATATGCGCGAAAATGGACTTCAATCTGAAATGAGTAACCGTTTGACCGAATCTTGTCCAGGTCGATTTTTTCCAAAACTCTTCGGGAGATACATTTAAATCCTGCGGTAGTGTCCTGGACCGGCATCCCGGTAATAAACCGGGCATACGTGTTCGCTGAGTAGGATAAAATTAATCGGGTAAGTGGCCAGTTTATGATACTGATACCATCGCTGTAACGGGATCCGATCGCAACATCGCAATGTCCCTGCTTCACTTCACCAATCAACCTCGGAAGATCATCCGGGTCGTGTGAGAAATCGGCATCCATTTCACAAATATACTTGTAGGAGCGTGAAAGCGCAAAATGAAAGCCGGCAACATAGGCCGTTCCGAGTCCCTGTTTCCCTTCCCGCTCAATGAGATGGATGCGGGCCGGCCATTTTTTTTGCCATTTCTTTACCACACCGGCTGTATCATCCGGGGAGCCGTCATCCACCACAAGCACATCGACCGGTTCATCAAGGCCCATGATATGCGGTATCAAGCGGCTAATATTATCCGCTTCGTTAAATGTCGGAATAATGACAAGGGATGCACTCTCATCACTCATGGCTACTGCCCTTTTCCTTTTAGCACCGTCATCACGGTATTGATTAATATTTTAAAATCCATCTTCAGAGAAATATTTTCGACATAAAAGAGGTCATATTTTGTCTTTTCCTTGACATCCTCCAGGCTCTCATCATATTTCCATTTTACTTGTGCCCAACCGGTTATGCCCGGCCTAACCCGTAATCGCCGGGAATAGAGGGGGATTTTGTTTTTGAATTGGTTCACAAAATAGGGTCGCTCCGGCCGTGGCCCTACAAGGCTCATGTCTCCCTTCAACACATTAATAAACTGCGGAAGTTCGTCCAGCCGCAATTTTCGAAGCCAGTATCCGAGTGGTGTAATACGCGGGTCATTGTCACTTGCCCAAACCGGGCCACTCTCTTTTTCCGCATCAATAAACATCGTCCGGAACTTGAACATGGTAAACGGCCGCTCATATTTACCCACACGCTGCTGTTTAAAAATAGCCGGACCGGGAGAAGTAAACCGGATCAGAAGTGCAATGATGAGCATAAACGGGAACGCCGGAATCAGGATGATCAGAGACAGAACGATATCCATGAGCCGTTTCATGAATTTCTCCCAGGTTGGCATGGGGTCGGGCATGACATCAATCAATGGCAGGCCGAAAATTTGATTCGTCTGGTTCAGTCCGGTTATTACCTGGTGAAAATCGGGCAGTATTTTTACCGATACATTGGGGATATCAATTTGGTCGAGAATGGCAATTAAGTCGTCCGGGTTATCATTTTCAAGTGCCACAATCACATCCTGAACCTTGTGTTCAAGAATGAGGTCCTTAATTTCACCTACGCTGCCCAGAATCTTTGAGGAATCGACACGGATGTCTTTCGACTCTGAGCCGTTTAAACTGACATAGCCGAGTACGTTCATTCCGGACGTACGGTGGCGGTTGAGATTTTCATGGACTGATAAGGCAGCGGAGCCCGTACCGACAATGAATGCGCGGTGGAGTCCCTTGCCCTTGAGCACCCGATGTTTCTGAAGTGTCCGAAGTATAAAACGGCTCATCGAGACACAGATCAGTACAATCATCCAGTATGTCAGTGTAACCCATTTTGCTTGATGGAGATTGTCGGATGACCAGCCAAGCGTATCGATAAAAAGCAAAAAAAAGAGAATCAGGGTTCCAATGATGGAGATTTTGGCGACACGGATGATCTCATCGAAGCGGGATATGAGGTACAAATGGCGATAGAGTCCGAACAGACCGAACAACCCGACCCAATAAGCAGACACAACCATGGCGGGCAAAAAAAGTATAGACGGGGCGTGGGCTACCGGTTCAATGCCCAGCCCAAATTCAAACCGGACTAAATAAAAAACATACCAGGCCAGCATCAGAAATACAAAATCACTGATAACGGTGCTGATAATTTCCTTCGCTTTTTCCAAATCGTACGTAATTTCGATGTGTCAAACGTGGACTACCGAAGTTTTTTTCACCACGTCCGATAACTTAATGACGAAATGATTACGGGAATAAGTGCTCCACTGTTTATATTTGGTTTTCAAAACACCAATAACCGTATAATATAACGTGTTCCAACTCACAAAAGAAACGACGAAAGGGAAAGCCCGAAGGGGAGTTCTGCAAACGGATCACGGGGCAATCCAGACTCCGATTTTTATGCCTGTTGGTACTGCCGGAACTGTTAAAGCTGTTGACAGTCTAACGCTTACAGACAAAATAAAGGCACCGGTGATTCTCGGCAATACCTATCACCTCTACCTGAGGCCGGGTAACGAAATCATGCAGCATGCCGGCGGACTTCATCAATTTATGAATTGGCCGGGTGCATTGCTCACCGACTCCGGAGGGTATCAGGTATTCTCCCTGTCGGATATTCGCAAACTGGAGCAGGACGGAGTGGTTTTCAAAAGCCATCTCGATGGGTCAGAGCACAAGTTCACACCTGCAAATGTCATTGAAACACAACGAATTCTTGGATCTGACATCATGATGACACTGGACGAATGTCCTCCTTATCCTGCTACGGAAGCGTATGTCAGCAATTCTCTGGACCTTACACACCGCTGGGCACGTGACTGCTTTCATGCATTTAAAAACGGCACGGAACGGTTTGGTCACAGACAGTTTCTTTTCGGGATCACCCAGGGTGGTATTTACCCGGACCTGAGGAGGCAATCAATTCAGACCCTTTCGGAAACAGATTTTGACGGTATGGCGATTGGAGGCCTGAGCGTCGGCGAACCCCCGGAAAAAATGTATGAGATCACCGATTTATCGACCGACTATCTTCCCCGGAACAAACCGCGCTATCTGATGGGGGTAGGCACACCGGCTGATCTGCTGGAATCCGTTGCACGGGGAGTTGACATGTTCGATTGTGTGATGCCAACACGTAATGCCCGAAACGGGATGCTGTTTACGGCTGATGGGATCATCAATCTGAAAAATGCGCGCTGGAAGACCCATTTTGAATCGGCGGATCCGGACTTCCCCTCCGACTTATGCCAAAATCACACACTTGCGTATCTCCACCATCTGTTCCGGGCAGGTGAAATACTTGGCATTCAACTGGCAACGGCTCACAACCTGACCTTTTATCTTTGGCTGATGGAGCAAATCCGCAACCATATAGATGATGACACGTACAATGAGTGGTACCCTGCTATGGCCGAAAATGTTCGAAAGAGGCGGTGATGGGATCGTATATCAGGGTCGCAAGCCGCAACTGCCTGAGAACCTACATCTCGTCAATAGAACGAAGAGTTGGCCGGCGATATATGAGCGTTTTTATGAGCACATCCAAATCCATCCATACTGAATAGTTCTGCAGATAATAGAGTTCGTGCTGCTGTTTTTCTTCTTCGTGATATAATTTGTTTTCTGATAATTGCCTGAAACCTGTTAAACCCGGTTTTACATTGGCAAAATGGGGTAATCTTCCGGGTATGATAGGCGCCCCCACAAGACTGACCTTCCCCTTCCATACATTCCACAACAGCAGGTATCTGTTAATCCAGCGATATTTTTTATAGGGAAGGAACAGGAAAATCGTAAAGCTCCTGATATCGGATAGCCTTATCCCCAACGGTTTCTTTCTGTGATGAAAAAACAGACTCGGGGCTAAAAACAGTGGTGTCATCAGGATCAATAACAGTGTTGAAACAGCAAGGTCCAGAGTCCGTTTCATAAACAGATTCCACCGGGAAAAATAAGCCAGATTAGCATCGATCACCGGCAGATCATCGAGATATTCCACATTGGTTTTGCCTACGATATAATCCATGGAATCGGCAACAATCCGTGGGTAGACCGATGTTTCCCGTAATTCCGAGATTGTCTTCATTATCTGATCATGGTCGACTGCGGGCAGTGTAAACATTATTTCATCCACCTGGTGATATTTTACAAGTTTCATCATGGATGACAAATCACCGACAACAGGCACGTTTTCCACTTCATCCTGATAATTAGATTTATCCTGGGATACCAATCCAACCAACTGATAATTCCAGTCTGCGCGTGATCGCAGCTTGCGGATCAGTTCCGGCGTCTTGCTGTCTAATCCGACAAGCAATATACGGCGTGCCAGAAAACTGCCGGGAATGTTGGGTGCTTTGCGTGAGCGGTTGATCTGAATGATCCGTACGCCACTAAGAAGCAAGACGCTGGTTATGGCACTGACCAACAAAATTAATCTGGAAAACGCAAAATCCCGCAGGAAAAATGTGACCAGGACAACGCCAACAAAAGCCACTCCTGTACTTTTAATGATCGCAGGAAGAGAGAACCGGTTTTTCCCATACAAATCGTAGTAGAGTGCCGAACCAAGAAATATAGTACTCAGCAGGAGGTTGACAGATAAAAACTCAATTTGGTATCGGTGTGCCATCTCTTCAAATGAGATGTTGTATCGAAGCATAAAAAGAATAATGATCAGGATATTCAACACACTCAAGTCAAGTGCGGGTTGTGTCAACTTCCTGAAAATTGTACTCAAGTATGATACGGCCCCTTTTATCACAATCCCGGAAAGAATAAATATTCTGAAGAACAGGGTGTATCCGAAACTGTAATGTTTGTTAAAAAACTGGTACATCGCCTTATTAAAAGTTACGACGTAATCCAGGTTTTCCTTTTTGGTACTCTCCCCTTTGTAGTGGATAATACTGGTTGCCGGCTGATAATCAATATTCCACCCCAGCTTCTGAATGCGATAGCAAAGATCGATATCCTCACCATACATAAAAAACTGCTCGTCAAAACCCCCGGCATTTTTTAGGATATCGGTTCTGAAAAACATGAAGGCCCCGGACAATACAGGGATACTGGCCTCTCTGTTTTCATCCTCACCACCGAGGTAGTATGCAGAAAACCTTCGGCTATTGGGGAAAATACGGGGCAGGCCCAGCATTTTGTAGAAGGCGGTCATTGGGGTAGGGACGGACCGGCGTGATTCCGGAGCGAAAGTTCCATCCGGATTGAGCATTTTGCAGCCTGCGGCTGCGGTATCCGGCCGATTTTCCATGTGCCGGTACATCACTTCTAAAGTATCCTGCCTGACAATAGTATCCGGGTTAATCAGCAATGTATACCGCCCACCGGCCTTCGAAATAGCCTGGTTATTGGCACGGCCGAATCCAACATTTACATCATTCAGAATATAATGGACATGGGGAAACCGTTTCTTCAGATACCCAACAGACCCGTCAGAAGAGGCGTTGTCTACAACAAATATTTGAAGACGAAATTCATTACGTGCTTTTTCGAGAGAACCGAGGAGGTTGGCTACAAATTCCTTGACGTTAAAATTGACAATAACGATGCTGATGTCGAAATCAACGTCTTGCGTGTTACCGTATTTGGGGGACTTCTGATGGTACTCCGGAGTTCCGGAGGGATCTGTCTTTTCCTTAATTGACGTCATGAAAGATCCGCATAAAAATGATATATCGACAACCGTTCGAATCGAGCGGCAACAGTACAATGAATTACGGATACCGTGTACATTGCAAAGGAACAGCATTGTACTTCAGCACCAACAGATACTACGGAGAGAAAGCCTGAACTTCAACGGAAAGTCGGGGCTGCCGGAAAATAAGAAAGGCTTTTAAAAAAAGGTAAATAAACAAAAAGCGGCCCGATATCAAAAAAGATAAGGGGCCGCCAAGGAGAGATGAGGCGACGACCTACTCTCCCGCCATAGGCAGTACCATCGGCGCCTGGGAGCTTAACGGCCGTGTTC
>SLLW01000216.1 GCA_007133875.1 Balneolales bacterium
TTGCTCATTTCGTACTTCAGATAGACCTCCTTGCCAAGCCATACTATGGCGGCAGGCGGCACCACGACAAAAAGTATTCCAAGCAGGATTTTCGAGGATCTTTGGAACGGAGCTTTATAGAGAGCCGTCATTGAAACAGCCCACAGAAAGATCAGAAGCAGTGATAATGATGCCGGGAGAATAAACTCCATGGTTCCGTAATGGTGGTGTAATAATAACATGACCGGATTTTTTTGATTTATAATAAACTTTTCCAATTACTGATAAATAACAATCTTTTTATGAAAAAAGAAAATATTATCCGACGTATCGAATTGTGAATAGCTGCATAAACTGCCTCTGATTATGAATGATCTCACACCCATCCGTTGTTTACCAATGATTCTGCTTCTCACTGCCGGCCTTTGGCTGACCGGAAGCTGTGATTTTGAAACAACTGAAATTGAAGAACCCATGCCTGAAAACCATAAAAAGGATTTTGCCATCGCCCTGCATGGCGGAGCCGGGGTCATATCCCGGGATATTGATCCTGAAGTGCGCGATAACTATCTCTCATCCCTTGAGGAGGCATTGACTTTGGGCCGTGATCTGCTTGCCGATGGTGGAAGCAGCCTCGATGCGGTTGAGGCCGTCATCCGTCACATGGAAGATGATGATAGATTTAATGCCGGACGGGGAGCCGTCTTCACCAGCGAAGAGAAACATGAACTGGATGCCTCGATCATGTCAGGTTTTGATCTCAATGCCGGTGCCGTAACCGGTGTACGTACCGTTAAAAACCCCATTTCACTGGCCCGCAAGGTGATGGAAGAGAGTCAACATGTTATGTTCGCCGGTGACGGAGCCGAACAGTTTGCCGACGAAACCAATATCGAACGGGTGGCCAACAGTTACTTCAGCACCGAACGGCGACGGGAACAGCTGCAGCAGGCTAGAGATCAGGCTGCCGTAATGCTTGATCATAGTGGCGACTCCGGTCTGAAGGGCAAACGCGACCGGTACAGTACGGTCGGAGTTGCCGCACTCGACCGCGATGGCAATCTGGCCGCAGGGACATCCACCGGTGGCATGACCAATAAAAAACCGGGCCGTGTCGGCGACTCCCCGGTCATCGCAGCCGGGACATATGCCGACAACAACAGCTGTGCCGTCTCTGCAACGGGTCACGGCGAGAAGTTTATCCGGAATGTCGTTGCCTACCAAATTTGTGCTATCATGGAGTACCAGGGGCTTTCATTGGCGGAAGCCGCTCGCAGTGTCATCCATGAAAAACTGGACAAGGGTGACGGAGGCATCGTTGCTGTTGATAAACAGGGAAACGTAACATTGGAATTCAGTACAGCTGGTATGTTCCGCGGTGCCGCTGACTCAGACGGGCTTTTCGAAGTGGCGATCTGGGATTAGAATCGGGCAGAAGGTACTCAATCATTCTGATTCTGATCCCGATCAGCTCGGAATCCTTCCACATTCATTTCGTAACGTAACCCTTTCAGCAGGCAGACACACATGAGCAGCATAATCAGCGTGAATGGCAGTGCTGCGGTAATGGCCATTTTCTGTAGTGCCTCAAGTCCGCCGGCATAAAGTAAAACAGCTGCCGTACCAGAAATCACCAAACCCCATACCAGTTTTTTCCATGCAGGGGGATGAAGATCGCCTCGTGAGGTCATCATCGACAAAACAAAGGTTGCGGAGTCGGCGGATGTGATAAAAAAGACGGAAAGCAGCAGAATGGTGATGATGCTCAGAACCGGGGTGAGGGGAAAGTGTTCATAGAGAAGGAACAATCCGACCGATACGTCGTCGGCAATAGATGCCGCAATATCAACTTGCTGGTTGAGTTCCAGATCGAATGCAGCGCCGCCAAATGCACTGAACCAGACGAAGGTCAGCAATACCGGCACCACCATGGCACCGGCCACGAACTCACTGATGGTTCGGCCACGGGAGATACTGGCGACAAACAGGCCAACGAACGGAGCCCAGGCAATCCACCAGGCCCAATAAAAAAGGGTCCATGACTGTGTCCATTCATATCCGCGGAACGGGTTTGTCGACAGGCTCATGCTCAGAAATCCAGAGGAAAAGTCGGCAATGGTTTGTGTGAGAATATTAAAAATATAGACCGTCGGGCCCACAACCAGCATAAATCCGAGCAGTGTCAGTGCCAGTACGATATTGGTTTTGCTGAGAATCTGGATCCCCTTTTCGACACCGGTGAGCGTGGATATCATAAACAACACCGTAACCACCCCTATAACCGTCAAAACTACAAAAAAGCCGGTCTCGAAACGGAACACCTCCCCCAGTCCCGAAGTAATCTGCATGGCGCCCAGACCAAGTGATGTGACAATTCCGAAAATGGTGGCAAACACCCCAAGGATGTCAATCAAATAACCGACCGGGCCGTAAATACGATCGCCAATCAACGGATAAAAGGTACTGGAAATCAGTGGGGGCATTCCCCGGCGAAACGAAAAGTAGGCGATGCACAAACTCATGGTGATATATATGGCCCAGGGCTGAATGCCCCAATGGAAGAAGCTGTACTGCATGGCAAACCGGGCCGCCTCTCCGGAGGCATCCTCAATATACTCCGGCGGATTCAGATAATGGCTCATCGGTTCAGCCACCCCCCAGAAAATTAGTCCGATTCCCATCCCTGCTGCAAACAGCATGCTGAACCAGCCGAAATAGGAGAATTGCGGTTTTTCGTGCTGCAGGCCGAGTTTTATGCTTCCATATTTGCTGAATGCCAAATAGAGATTGAAAATGATGAACAGAAACGCAGCGACCAGATAGGTCCAGCCAAACATTTCCAGAATCTGTTCGTGTAGATACGTTGCAAAAGCAAACAGTTCATCCGGCCGGAATATTCCGGGAACAGCAAATGCCAGAACCATGAACAGGGATATGACAAAAACGATATTATTCTTTAACTGGGCAAGCATTGCAAGTAATTTCAGGTAATAATCAAAACGGAGCAGTTCACTCTGTGAGGCAATGATTCAGCCGTTGAGCCAAGCAGTTTGTCCATCGGTTTTTTCTTTTCGTTTCGCCCGATGACAACCAGATCAGCTTCGAATTTTCGGGATTTTCGGGTGATGCGATTTTTGATGGAGCCGATGGCCAGTATTGTTTCAATATTTTGAAAGCGGCCGCGGCATGCATCTTCCAGTTTTGCAATTTTTTGAAGCAGATGCTCCTGTCGTTTCTTATCGGTTTCAGGATCCGGAGCACGATCCCTCACATGCAGGAAGTAAAGGGTTTCAGCTCCGAAAGGCACACTCTTCAGGTAGGGCAACACCTTCTTGTCCGCTTCCTTGCAGTCGGTGGCATAAACCATAGTATCAAGCACTGAACGTGCTCCAAGGTATCCCCTGCTTTTAAAAATAAGGGTTGGAAAGCTGCAAATGCGCAGGATATCAATATCCGGGCTGGTCAGAATGGAGCGTTTGATGAAATTTTTCTTTTTCCATGGAATGCTGATGTAATCTGCTCCCTGTTGATGCGCCTGCCGGCACACCTCAGATGCGATTTCTCCTCGTTCGATAACCGTTTCGGCAGCTATCCCCTTCTTCCGGAATATTTCTGAAACAGCATGAAGCGACTCCTCTGTTCGTAACCTTTCAGACTCCGAATATGTGCTTTCTGCAATATGGCACAGACATACCGTTTCGGTGCCGAATTGATTAATGTATGCGGCCATATCTGTGAGCTTGAAATGCGGTTCTTTCAAACTTAATGGTATCAGGGCTTTTTTCAGCATATCACATACGGCCAAAGAATGTCGAATCTTATTTCATTGGAATGTATGACTTTCGGTATGAAACACCATGAAAAAGTGATCAACAGGATTTAAAAAACCTTATATTGCGATCATCCATGTTACCGGTCTTATTCATTCCGGAACCCCATCTGTTGATAATATTGATTGAATCAGACTTGTTTTCAGATGGGGGCAGCATCTGTTGCCGAACAGACACATATTTTCTCTTATTATCCAATTATTTACATGAAGATCATCCGACTAGCCAAGCCGGGAAATATCAAGGCTGTGCTGTTATCGCTAACATTATCTACACTTATAGTAGTGACTGTCAGCACCACGCTATACGCTGCAAATACAGGCACGGGCAAAGAATCCGAAACCACCATACGAAGCCTATCCTCATTTGAAGTCAGGCCCTCACTGTTTCTCGATTGTCAGGGGTGCGATTACAACCATATCCGCCAGGAGATCACCTTTGTCAATTATGTGCGCGACCAGGTGCAGGCGGATATTCACCTTTTTATCACTATGCAAAGCACCGGTGACGGCGGCAGGGAGTATGAGCTCTCATTCATCGGGCGAAGAGGTTTCTCTGAAATTAATTACAGTTTTACACATCAGACTAGCCGGGATATGACACAAAGTGAAATCCGGGATAGTCTCAACGATGCCATCCGGATGGGACTCGCACCATTTATGATGAAAACTCCCATTGCTGACCGATTCGAGATATTTTTTAATGGTATTGATGAATCCCGTTTCCCGGATGTAGAAATGGACGATCCCTGGAATCACTGGGTGTTCGAACTGTACGCAGGGAGTCTTCAATTGCAAATGGAAAGCAGTCAGCGGAAGTTCGACTCACGCTGGGGCTTTTGGGCTGACCGGGTCACCGATGACTGGAAATTCCGGATTCGTCCCTATTTCAACTATAACTTCGAGGAAATCGACCAGGAAAACGGTGACAAGGTGGTAAGTCATCGTCACCGGCATGGGCTGGATTCCTACGCCATTATGAGCCTGACCGACCACTGGTCCGCCGGTGTATTTGCCGATTACATTACCAGAACGGACCGGAACACCCGGCACAGGCTTCAAGTCAATCCCGGTATTGAATACAGCATCTTCCCATACGATGTCGCCACACGAAGGTCCATCACCTTCCGGTACCGACTCGGCTACACATTTACAGATTATTACGACCTTACCATTTTTGATAAAAGTACCGAACATTTGGTCAACCAGCGACTGGAGGCAAGAGCTCGGTATCAACAACCCTGGGGCAGCATTAACGCCGGCATCATCGGTTCACACTATTTCCATGATACCACTCTGCGAAGGCTGGAAACCTACACCCGATTATCACTCCGGCTTGCCGAGGGACTCAGTTTGAGTTTTCAGACCGATTACAACATCATTCAGGATCAGCTGAGCCTGCGGGCCGGAGATCAGAGCCTCGAAGATATTCTCCTGGCACAACAAGAGATGGCAACCGACTACTATCTGCGGGGAATGGTTGCCATTTCATACACATTCGGCTCTGATTTTGCCAATATCGTAAACACCCGGTTCTGATTTATCCAACTACTACATTGTAACGAAATTGAGTAACCAAAAGCGTATGCTTCCATCTATAATTAAGGCTGTTTCAGGCACAATCATTATCCTTGCAAGTTTCTCCATGGCCCAGGCACAAACGGCATCGGATCATTCATCACAAAAATTATACTGGGCACACATTGCTTACGGAATTACTTCTCTGGGACCGGGCAACACGTTGGGATTGGGAATAGACATCAACCGTCACATCTTTTCCCTGAGAAGCAGCGCAACGGACCCGGCTCCTTTCAAAGATACCTGGGATGTCGCATTTCTGTATGGCCGTTCCATTTGGTTAGGTGATTTTTATGCTGCAGGAAGTACCGGTGTCGGCATCGTTGCCGGGGAACAATATTCCCAATTTATCGGCGGAACCGCTGAGGGATCGATGGATCCCATGATCAGTTTTCCCGTTGAAGGGCACCTGTCCAAGCCACTGTCCCGCAACTTTGCAGTTGGTCTCAGCGCATTTTTTAACGTCAACACCAATCAGCCATTTGGTGGTGTATCAGCAGCCATACGGGTCGGCGGGCTCAATTAATCCGGTTCAAAAGGCGGCGGATTCTCGGCATGTATCGTTCCCCATCCCATGAGAAGTAGATAATCCATGCCCTGCCAACGATGTGGTCATCAGGAACAAACCCCCAGAACCGGCTGTCTTCGCTGTTGTCACGGCTGTCACCCACCATAAAGTAGTAGTCCTGCTGGATGGTATATACATCCGTTGTATCCCCGTTAATTACAAAATAGTCATCCCCCCGGGTAACCGAGTTACGTTCATACCGGCTGATGACATCTTCATACAGGTGCCAGTTTTCGTCGGATAGCGTTACCGTCTGTCCCTCGTACGGAACCACGAAATCGGGCATATGATGGTAGTTTCCAGTGAAACCACGGGCAAAGCTAAATGACTGCCGGGCATAGTCATTAAAAGATTCCGGAAGCACCATTGGACGAACCCCGGTCACTTCCGGCCAGTCAGACATGGTTTCGGCAACTTCCGCGGTCATGTTGATCCGGTACCGGTCACCCGATGATTGCAGTATTTCACCTCCTGCGTTCCGGACCTTGCTGGGGCTCAGCCGAAGGCGTTCACGGACCTGCACTTCATAATGCTGCTCGTAGGAATTCTTAATCTCTTCCGGTTCATCATTGACATATATCACTTTGTCTCGTATGCCAAGCGTGTCTCCCGCGATGCCGACAGCCCGCTTAATATAATTGGTTTTTTGGGAGACTGCGTCATCGTCTATCGGATAATTAAAAACCAGGATATCATTTCTGCGCACATCCATAAACCCCGGAATACGGAACCAGGGCAGCTGTGCCCCCCGCATATAGACACCGGTAAACGGGATACCGATAGTCATCGGTGTCCGTGCTCCGTAATGCAGTTTGGAGACCAGTAAAAAGTCGCCTGTAAGCAGCGTTGACTCCATCGACGGGGTTGGGATCCGGAAGGCTTCCAGAAACAGGGCGCGTATAATTAATGCGGCGATGGCAGCAAA
>SLLW01000305.1 GCA_007133875.1 Balneolales bacterium
CTATGCAGTTGGTAACAGCTGGCCGAAAGTGCTCCGCGCTATAATACAAAATCGTTGTCATATCAGAGCGCATGTGACCGTTATAATTCTTTTTAAATGGCGGTTATGAGTCTGCTGTGGTTGGTTGTTTGGAATCAGGGATAGGTTCTGCTCTATCATAAATATTTCGTATATTTACTCTCTTGTAAACATTCTATATAGCGTATTATTACCCTCGGTATGAGTAATAAATTTAAGGAAGTCAAGCAGTTACAGTATGCCAAGGCCGAACTGGAAGTTCTGGAGTGGTGGAAGAAGAGTGACATCTTTTCAAAGAGCGTAACCACCCGGCAGGATGGTATTCCGTTTACCTTTTACGAAGGCCCGCCCACCGCTAACGGCAGGCCCGGCATCCATCATGTGCTGTCACGCACAGTGAAAGATCTGTTTTGCCGCTATAAGACATTGAAAGGGTGTAAAGTTGACCGCAAAGGGGGGTGGGATACCCACGGCCTGCCGGTAGAAATTGAGGTGGAAAAGGAACTTGGGCTACAGGGACGCTCCCAGGTAGAGGAGTATGGTGTCGCCGAATATAATGCCAAATGCCGTGAAAGTGTTCTTCGATACAAAGGTGACTGGGACCGTTTGACCACCCGTATGGGATACTGGGTCGATCTGGATGATCCCTATGTCACATTTGATAACAAGTATATCGAATCGGTCTGGTGGGCGATTCGTCAGCTCTTCGACAAAGGCCTGATCTACAAAGGATATAAAATTCAGTGGTACTCTCCCGGCAGTGGTACCGTGCTCAGTTCCCACGAGGTGAGCCTCGGGTACAAAGAAGTGCAGGATCCCTCTGTTTACATCAAGTTTCCGGTTGATGGCGAGGATAACAGCTATTTCATGGCCTGGACCACGACACCCTGGACGCTCATCTCCAATATGGTTCTGGCGGTCCATCCCGGGCTGGATTATATAAAGGCCAGGGTACAGGAAGATGGGCATGATGTCTATTACTATATCGCCAAAGCACTGGCCGATAAGGTGCTAACGGATGGGTACGAAGTCGTGTCCGAGATGAAAGGTGCAGAATTGACGGGCCGCACTTATGAGCCGATGTTCCCGTATGCAAAAAAAGAGATTTCCAAAGAGCAGGCCTGGCGCATTGTTCCCGCCGATTTTGTGACCCTGGAAGATGGAACCGGGATTGTTCATATCGCCCCGGCATTTGGTGCCGATGATTTTGAAGTCTGCAAGAAAGAGGGCATTCCCATGTTCAATCCGGTCAATCGGGAAGGCTGTTTTGAACCTGTTGTCGAGGATTTTGCCGGGCAGTGGTTTAAGGATGCCGACAAGGGCATCGCCCGCAACATCAAGGAGCGCGGGCTGATGTACCGGCATGAGACCTATGTCCATAACTATCCGCATGACTGGCGCAAAGGTACCCCGCTGATGTCCTATCCGGTGGAATCGTGGTTTATCAAAACGACGCAAATCCGTGACCGGATGGTGGAGCTGAATAAAAAGATTAACTGGAAACCGGCAAGCACCGGGACCGGCAGATTCGGAGTATGGCTGGAGAATAATGTGGATTGGGCAATATCCCGGCAGCGCTACTGGGGAACCCCGTTACCGATCTGGGTAAACGAGAATAATCCTGATGAGGTCGAATGCATTGGGAATATCGAAGAACTCAGGAAAAAAGGCGGAATTGATTCCGACAAGGAGATCGACCTGCACCGCCCCTATATCGATGAAATCACCTGGAAGGCGAAAGATGGCGGTACCATGCGGCGGGTTCCTGAGCTATTGGATGTCTGGTTCGATTCCGGGGCCATGCCGTTCGCACAACGCCACTATCCGTTCGAAAACAAAGCCGAATTCAAAGAGAATTTTCCGGCCGATTTTATAGCAGAAGGGGTGGATCAGACCCGCGGATGGTTTTACACGCTGCACGCCATCTCCACGATGCTGTTTGACTCACCTGCATACCATAATGTTGTATCAAACGGGCTCGTCCTGGATGCCAGAGGCGAAAAGATGAGCAAGTCAAAAGGCAATACGGTCGATCCGTTTGATGTGATCAACAAATTCGGTGCTGATACCACCCGCTGGTATATGATGAGCAACTCCTCGCCGTGGGATAACCTGAAGTTCAGCGAAGAAGGGCTCCAGGAGACACAGCGAAAGTTTTTTAACACCCTGGTCAGTACCTACTCGTTCCTGGCGATGTATGCCAATATCGATAAATGGACCTATTCCGGGGTACCCATTCCCTACTCCGAGCGGACTGAAATGGATCGCTGGATCATTTCCCGGCAGTTTACCACCATCAAAAAGGTGGATTCGTTCATGGATGACTATGAGCCGACCCGGGCGGTCAGGGAGATCGAACGGTTTGCAGATGAATTAAGTAACTGGTATGTACGCCGAAGCAGGCGGCGATTCTGGCGGGAAGGGAAGAGCCTGGATAAAACAGCCGCCTATCAGACACTGTATGAATGTCTGGTTAACCTCGCCAAAATAGCCAGTCCCATTGCTCCTTTCATCAGCGAGTGGCTCTACCGGAACCTGAACACCGTAACCGAATTTGAGGAAGAGTCGGTGCATCTGACTTTCTACCCGACGGTGGAAGAGACAGCCATCGACAAAGAACTGGAATATCGTATGGATATGGCACGTACGATCTCCTCCATTGTGCTGCGGATCCGGAATCAGATCAATATGAATGTCCGTCAGCCGTTAAAACGTCTGATTGTACCGGCTAATAATGAGGAACAGCATTTAGCAATAGATTCCGTAAAAGGTATTATATTAGACGAAGTGAATGTTAAGCATATTGAATATGTAGACGATGACTCGGGAATTGTTCAAAAAAGCGCAAAACCTAACTATCCGGTGCTTGGCAAGAAACTGGGTAAACGGATGAAGCAGGTGGCGGCCGAGGTTCAAAAACTCTCCACCGAGGAAATATCAGCTTTTGAACAAAATGGGAAGCTGGTTATTGATTTACAGGATGGTGAGCCGATAACACTAACAACAGATGATGTCGATATCTCACGGCATGGCCTTGAAGGCTGGTCGGTTGAGTCCGAAAGCGGAGTAACGGTTGCACTTGATACAGAACTGGATGAAGCACTGACCCGGGAGGGAATTGCCCGGGAAATTGTCAACCGTGTCCAAAACATGAGAAAAGAAGCAAATTATGAACTTACGGACCGTATTGATATGTTTTTAGATGGTGATGACCAGATGAAGTCATCGGTACAGTCCATGGAAGAATATGTAAAAAGCGAAACATTGGCCGAATCGGTTCAATTTGGTTCGACCAATGATTCAGATTTCACCAAGCAGTGGGATATAGACGGCAAAAGCTGCACCATTGCAATTCAACGGAACACCAACTTATAATCCTTTGCAGCTATGAGCAAGGAAACCAAAGACAACGGGGAACGCGTAACCCCATATAGTGACGAAGAACTTGAGCATTTTCGCAAGATCATCTTGAAGAAACGGGATGAAGCTGATCGCGATCTGAATATTCTGATGGATGCACTCAAGGAGAGTACTGAAAACTCATCGGATGAGTCTGCGTATTCATTCCACATGGCCGATGCCGGCACCGATGCTCAGGAGCGGGAGAAGACCTATATGCTTTTCAACCGCACAAAGAAATTCATCAAGTATCTGGATGATGCCATTGAACGCATCAACAACAAAACCTACGGCTTGTGTAAGGTAACCGGGAAAAAAATCTCGAAAGGCCGTCTTGAAGCTGTTCCCCATACACAAATTAGTATTGAAGCCAAACTGAAACGGCGTTAACGATTTTGAATTCATACGGAAAGAAACTAACCGTATTTGGAGGGGTCGCTCTGGCCGTTCTGATTCTGGACCAGCTTACAAAATACTGGGTACGAACAACACCGGAGTTGCATCACTATACGCTGATTGAAGGGTGGCTTGCGTTCAATTTAACCCGGAATCCCGGAATGGCTATGGGGATCCACTGGGCGGATACATGGATTATAAGCCTGGTTGCCATCGCTGCAAGTATCGTTATCCTGGTTTATGTCTGGAAGACGTATAAACCGGCAAATACCGGGTACATGATCTGTATGGGATTGATCATTGGGGGCGCCCTGGGAAATATCACAGACCGGATTTTTCAGGCACGAATTGGCGGTTATGGAGGTGTTCTCGACGGACATGTTATTGATTTTATCCATTTCAAGCTAAGTATCGGTGGCTTTGATGTCTTTCCATACATTTTTAATGTCGCAGATAGTGCGATCACCGTTGCCATTGTTACACTGATCATCTTTTACAAAAAACTGCTGCCGGAGTATACCGACAGGAGTGCATCCACAAGTGATCCGGACAGCATGGCGGCCGGGGAATCGTCGGACGCAGATGGAAATGAACGCCCAAATACTCATTGATCACTATAAAAACCCGCGTTGCCGGGGGGTGATCGAAAACCCTGATTTTCAACAGGAAGTTATAAACCGCAAATGTGGTGACCGGTTGCTGATCACGGCCCGGTGCAGGGAAGATCAGCTGGAAGAGATCCGGTTTGAAGGCAGCGGCTGTTTCTATTGCCTGGCCTCGGCTTCGGTAGCCTGCACTAACCTGACCGGCCTCCGCCTTCCGTCCGCTTGTCAATTGGCGGAATCTGTTCGTACCTGGCTGGATGACAAAGGGGAGATGGCGGATCCGGAGCAACCGGAGCTGCGGGCACTCGGCGAAATAAAACAATATCCCATGCGCATTGTCTGTGTGGACCTGGCATGGAAAGGGATCACGGAGATGCTGGACCGGTCCGCCGGAAAAAACCGGGGCTGAATTAGTCAACTATTCTTTCATTTTCGAAAATCTTACTGTTTAACAAGAATCATAGCCCGGCTTTGTACCATGTTGCCCGCATGTATACGGTACACGTAGAATCCGCTTGCCAGCCCGCTATATTGCCCGGCGCTAAATATCACCTCGTGTTCGCCTGCTTCCTGCGCTTCATTGACTAATGTGATAACGCGGCGACCCAGTACATCAAAAATGGTCACATTCACGTTACTGTCATCAGGCAGATAATATGCGATCAACGTCTCATTCACAAATGGGTTGGGGTAGTTTTGCCTCACCTGCAACTCATTGACCGGATCGTCGGAGTCGTTATCTGGCGGCTCTGCTGGTTCATAATTTTCCAGGTACTGTCGGAGCCACTCCATTGCCGGTCGTTCCTCTCCGTCTTCTCGCACCAGATATGCTTCGGCATCGCTGCGCCACATTCCCGGCCGCCAGCCCCAGAAGGTGATGCCTTCTACAGAAGGATGTTCCCACAGAGCCGGAAAAATGCGTTTGAACGCTTCCAACTGGTTCTCATCGGAGACGGCCTGTGTCATGGTCGGGCTGCGGTTGGGGTTACCGTCCAGGCTCATCTCGGTGATGTAAACCGGCAAGCCGGTTTCGCCCAGAATATCCAGATGTTCTACCATCTCCGAGACGGCCCACCGTGTGGAAAAGGCATGGCCTTGTACGCCAATGGCATCGATCAGATCTTCGGCCTGCAGCAGTTCGATCAGCTCCAGGTAGCGGTTCACCGTGGAGACAGGCGGACTTAAAATCGCATATTCGTTGGTCATCAGTTGGGTGGTTTCGGGGAAAATCTCGCGGGCCATTCGGAAGGCCGTCAGTACCCAGTCCCAGCCGGTCTCGCCGGCACCGCCAAGGGCTTCAAAGTAATCCCCTCCCTGCCCGTCAGCTTGCGCCGTAGGCGGGTCATGAAGGGGTTCGTTGACCACCTCCACCATATCCAGATCCGGGTAACGTTCGGCCACGGCAAGCATCCAGCGTTCGAGAGCCTCAAGCTGGGCATCGGGGTCGTCGGACAGCTCGCCCATCCACCGCGGCTGCTGGTTGCCCCACACCAGGCTGTGCAGCCGGATGGGGATATTGTTTTCTTTGGCCAGCTGGTATGCGGCATCCAACGCTCCCCAGTTGAACGCATCGGGGCTGTCGGGCTGGACGTACCCCCACTTGCCGCCGTTTTCCGGGGTGATCTGATTCCAGTAAGAACTGAAATACATCCGCTGGGACTGATCATAGATATTGCCCAGGAACTTGCCCTTTCCTTCGGCCAAAGGGATATCAACCGGCGGGGGCAAGATGCCCGCACCTTCCTCCAAAATCCGCAGGTAATCAATGTAGACGGGATTGTCTGCATTAGACTGAAAGCTAAAATGGATGGGTGCGCGGATCGTGGTTTCCTCATCGGTGATAGTAAAGGTGAAAGTGAATTCCTGCCACTCATCAGTGAGCATCACATCCGACGAACCAATGCGTCCGTACTCCTGGAAGTCATAATTGCCCACGGTAAAATTGGCTGTGCCTCCGCCGGACTCCGAACGTGCCCATACCGAATAGATGTAGGTCTGGCCCGGCTCAACGGGGATTCCATCGGCTATCACCTGAAGGCTCCACGGGTCTGGCCCCAGCTCGGCAGGGGTTACTTTCAGGGCATGACCGCTTGCGTATACCGGCTCTTCGACGATCTCAAACTCTGCTGACCCTGATTGAACTTCGATAATCCATCCCGCCACATCCTCACCTGAAACCGGACCGGGCGTCGCATCGGCAAAGTCGCCGTTGGTGTTCAGCGGTTGAGCGGCTGACAAAGCAGGGAAAAGGAGAATTAATAGAATGGTACGAATCAGCATATTCCAGGGTTTAAGAGTTCAAGGATCAAAGCTGCTGTCTCTATTCACCGTGATCCTTGATCCTTGAACTTTCCTTATTTAGTTATACCCAATCTTCCACTCAATAAATAATTATCAGAATTGTTCGTTTTTCAATAGATTGGAGAAAGAAATAAACCCCAAAACTATGATTACAGATTA
>SLLW01000403.1 GCA_007133875.1 Balneolales bacterium
GGAAGAGCTGGGTCTGGATCAGATGTATGGTGAGCTCTCTTTTAATACCCAATTTACCGGAAGTGCGGGAGTTCCGGAAATAACCGGGGAGCTTCGGCTGACCGATGGCGCACTCTCCGGAGTGGCGATGGACACGCTTCTCCTCAGCTGGCATTATGATCACGATCTGAGTTATTTGGAGCTTACTTCTCAGGTGTATTCTCTGGGGCAGCAGGCCACCGATATAAGTGGTAACATTCCGCTCCATATTGATGTAACAACACTTGAATTTCAGGGGCCAAATCCTGATGATGAGCTCGATATTTCTGTCCATACCAATGACTTTGACCTGGCTGCGCTTAACGATTTTCTGAACCCCCAACAAATGAGAAACCTTCAGGGAATGTTGAATGCAGATGTGGAAATACGCGGCACCTTCAGTAATCCGGATATGGACGGGAGTGTCGCGCTTACGGAAGGCCAGATACGGGTAGTTGAAAATAATATCACCCTGAGAAACATCAGGCTGGATGCCGGTTTATCTCCGGGGGCCATTGAATTGCGGGAGCTGGCGGCTCAAAGCTCCGGATCCTTTAATGGGTCCGGCACCATCACACTGGATGGAGTAACCCCGGATGAGCTGGATCTTCGGTTTAATGCCACTAATTTCCGTGCGTTTAACACCAGGGATATTGAAGTATTCGCCGGGTTGAATCTCAGTCTAACCGGCTCCATGGAGGAGCCGAGATTGGCCGGCGATGTAATTTGGGAGCGTGGGACTATCTACCTTGATGATTTTGGAGATCGTGAGGTCGAAGAGGTGATTCTGGAGGATGAAGCAGAGGAGACGGGGATACCGGATGGCCCCGCTTTTTATGACCGCATGTCGATGGAGGTAAATTTCAGAGTGGATCGGAATGCATTCATCCGAAACCGCCGTGATCCGGAGATCAATCTTGCACTGCGGGGGAATTTGGATCTGTTGAAAGAACCGTCAGGCGATCTGCAGCTTTTTGGCGATATGGAAATACCTTCCGGACAGGTAACTACCTTCAATAAACGGTTCCAGCTTGAAACCGGTAGCGTGCTGTTCAGTGGTGATCCAACCGACCCGGAGCTAAACATCCGGACACTCTACCGTCCGCGTCAGCAGTACGAAGATATCCGGATCTATTTTGTGATCACCGGAAATGTCTCCGATCCCGAGTTTGAGTACGAAAGTGAACCGGAGATGGAGCTGCAGGATATCATCAGCTATGTTATTTTCGGCCGTCCGTTCCATGCGCTTGCCGGATGGGAACAGACCGTATCCGGTCGGTCGGATGGCAGTATGGCGACCAATATTGCTGTTGATATACTACTGGACCGGATCGAGTCACTGGCCTCTGACCGGCTGGGCATAGATGTCATTGAAATCGAAAATACCCGGAAAGGCGGTGGCAGCGGCACCACTATTAAAGCCGGCAAGTTTGTTTCGGACCGCCTTTTTATCGCATTTCTGCAGGAGCTGGGCGGATCGGAAGCAGGCCGGCAGGTGGTCGTTGAATATATGATCACCCGGAATCTGGAACTGATCATGACCGCCAGTGACGATTACCGGAGCGGACTGGACATGCTTTGGCGATATGATTACTGACAGGAATTTCATTATTTTGCTGTGATATCACATGATATTGGCTGCTGCCATCATTTTCCCTTCGTGTTGCTGAACGGTATTCCACCCATAATGTGTGGAAAGCGAACCAGATATCGTTACACGGGTACCCATTGACAGAAATATTCAAACGCAGGATGTATGTCAGATAGAAAAGAGTCAGAACAACAGAATTTTGAAAAGCTTTCGCAGTATCGCAGCCGGATTGATGAGCTGGACGAACGGCTGATTCAGACACTGGCTGAGCGTCACAAAGTGGTCAGGGAAGTGTTCTCCAACAAGTTGTCGGACAGTACAATTATCCGGGACGCAGGCCGGGAGGAGACATTGTTGAAAAAAGTGCGTGATATGGCACAGGACGCTGGAATCGATCCCTATTTCACCGAGCAGCTGTTCCGCGATATCATTTATCAGTCGGTTCGCTATCAGAGCCACTCCCTTTTGGATCACCAGAATAATAAGCTGGATGTGCGTTCCATTTCTGTTTCCTACCAAGGCACCCGGGGTGCATACAGCCATCAGGCGGCGATGCGCCACTTTTCCGAGCGTTATGACGATATTCGCTGCATCGGGTTCAAAACATTTGAAAAAGCGGCAATTGCTGTTGAAGAGGGGGAGACGGATGTAGCCATTCTTCCCATCGAAAATACGACCGCCGGATCCATCAATGATACCTACGATGTGCTGGCTGAAAAAGAACTTCATATTATCGGTGAAGAGGTATTGAAAGTGAATCACTGCCTGATGGCCACCGGACCGGTGCAGGTGTCATCCATCCGCCGTATTTTGTCGCACCCGCAGGCGATCTCCCAGTGCAGCCGGTTTCTGGCAGAACTGAATCACTGTCGGATTGAGCCGTATACCGATACCGCCATGGCGGCACAAAAGGTGATGGATGATGGCGACCCGGAGCAAGCCGCTATCGCCAGTTCATATGCCGCAGAGCTTTATGACCTGCACATCATTGCCAAGGATCTTGCCAATCAGCAAGGCAATTACACGAGGTTTGTCATTGTATCGCGGGATCCCATTGTATGTGACCCGCAGATTCCGGCAAAAACATCGCTGCTGCTTGCCACCGTCCATGAGAAAGGAGCGCTGTTGCAGTGTCTCAAAGTGCTTGACCGGCACGGGATCAACATGACCAAGCTGGAATCGCGTCCAAGAATTGGCAAACCCTGGCAGTATCTCTTCTATGTAGATTTGGAAGGAAACCATGAGGAATCCAACATGCGTAAGGCGCTCAGGGAGATTGAAAACAAGGCAGCCCATTTCAAAATTCTGGGGTGTTATCCGGCACAGCGGGAAAAAGAGGTGTAATTCCGGAAATGCCGGGAAATTCGTTCAAGTATAGCCGTTGTAACCGGGGAATTATCGGCGAGATGCACAAGGTCGTTGTGTAGCATAAGCTGAATCCGTATATTTAAGGCTATGAAAAGTAAATATTTTCAGGGATGTTCGGGGCGTGGCGCAGTCCGGTAGCGCACTTGCATGGGGTGCAAGGGGTCGCAAGTTCAAATCTTGTCGCCCCGACTTATTGAGGCTCAATAACTTACGGGTTGTTGGGCCTCTTGTTTTTTTGAGGGGGTTTTAATTTTCACCACTTGTTTTACCACTTCAAAAAGGTAGTTGCACCTTATTGCACCGATTGCCATTGCGGCCGGAACCACCGGTGGGATGCTATCCGGACGTAGGACTTATAGCGGGTTAACAAATCGAGAAGATAGTGACAGACCCAGACATAGTTAAGGATGGGCTTCAATTATGCGTTCATCGAGCCTTGTAGTTTCCGGATACAGAGCATTGGCCAGCATGAAAATTTGCAGGGCGGTTTCCGGCTCCTCCCGTTCCAGATAAAAATCACCAAGTCGGATGAACTCACTCAGGCTGAAATCACATTCATCTCCCCGTTCTTCGCGCAGGTCGCTGTAAAACAGAATAGCCTCTTCGATACCACTTTTTTCAATGACACCTCCCAATACATGGGATATCGGTTCCTTGATCTCCGGTGCGGGGTGACCGAATAACAGGTCCCGCAATGCAAAAAAGGTTCTGGAAGTACATTGGCGGGTATTGTCCAGAATGATCAACGTATAATCACTGAAAGCGAAATAGGTTAACTGGGAAGAAAAACCATGGATATTGCCCGCATGGCTCAATACCAGATCACGTTTTGACCCGATACGCTGGCTTCCGATGAAGACCCCGTATCCGTAATCTTCTTTTTGGGGCGTTACCATGTTTCGCAGATATTCCTGATCCTGCAACAACTGTCCGTTAAACAGAGCCCGGGTCCATCGGAAAAGATCACCGGCCGTGGAGTAGATCATACCCGCCGAGAACCCGGCGCTGGAGTGGAAAAATGGAGCACGCTCATATCCCGCCGGCGTTTTTTCATAACCGCCCGCAAGCCTTTCAATAATTTTCCCGGAAGCGGCATAACCGGTGTCATGCAGCCCGGCCGGGTCCAGGATATACTTCTGCAAGGCATTTTCGTATGTCAAACCGCTGGCCTGTTCGATGATCAACCCAAGCAGGTAATACCCGGAATTGCCATAGTTCCAGTCTGTACCCGGCTCAAACTCAAGCTCCAGTCCGGAAAAGTGTTCAACGAATTCATAGCGGTCGTGTTGATGAATGGCCTTTTCTTCAAGGAAACCGGGCAAATCCAGGTAATCCGGAATTCCGGCCGACTGGACCAGCAGATGTTCAATGGTGATGCGATTTCCGGTATCAGCGGGATAATCCGGCAAATAATCAGTGATCACATCATCCAGGGAGAGTTTTCCATCTTCGACAAGAGACAAAACCAGATTGGCTGTGAACGACTTGGTAATGGATGCGATTTTGAAGCGGGTATCCGTGGTGTTGGGTATTGCCCATTCGAAATTGGCCATACCGAATGCTTCGTGGTAGATAATTTCGTCACCGTGGGCAGCCAGGACCACACCGTTGAACAGGCCGTAGTCATGAAGTCTGGTTAGAGTGGAATCAATCGCCTCAGCCGGATCACCTCCGATAGCATGGACCGGCGTGATTGAAGAAAGGATTAACCCCGTGGTAAAGGCGATATGAAAAAGAAACCGTTTGATCACGTGTAACATATGTCGAAAATATCGTTATAACTGCCCGTCCGGTTTAATCATCCCGGCAATGCATCTGAACAAGTTATACCGGCGACCGGCGGATGCGGAGTGTTCCGTGGATCCATGTACTTCATAACATAATAATGGCTTGTAAATAATCTATGTATTTTCAGCTTTGAGCTAGTTATTTCGGTATCGATGGTAATAGTATAACGAACCCGGCATTTTACAAGTTTTAATCTCTGTTTTTTCTTGTTTCAACATGGTAAAAAAGATGAAGTCAGCAATATAGTTCTGCACATATAGTTAGGTTGGTTAGTGACAATCACAAACTAATTGTAACAAATAAAAGAGGATTTTATGAAGATGCAGTCTATTTTCGTCGGAATGATCACCATAGCTTTCGCATTTTTTGCAGTTCCGGCCGAAGCACAGTTTGAGCAGCCCCAACCGGATGCTCAGCCGCAAATAGATGTTTCGGATGACGAGCTCCAGTCATTTGTAGACGCTTCCATGAGCGCGCAGGCTGTTCAGGCTGAATCGCAGCAGGAGATGGTAGCTGTTGTCGATGAAGAAGGTATTGACGTACAGACGTATAATGATATCATGCAAGCCCAGCAAATGGGTCAGTCAACGGAAGAACTGGATGTCTCAGCAGATGACATGGAGAAGTTTGAAAGTGCATTCGAACAAATTCAGGAAATTGAACAGGAGATGGAAGCCGAACTGACCGGTGCTATTGAAGGTGAAGGCATGGATATGGATCGGTTCCAGGAAATCAACATGGCGGTTCAACAAGATCCGGAGCTCCAGCAAAGAGTTCAGCAAATGATCCAGCAGGAACAAATGGATCAGGGTCAGCCGCAACAGCCGCAAGGCTACTAATGATTGTTAGCAATCAAAAAAAGGATCGAAAATCCTGATTTTAAAAGCCTGCCGGCGACGGCGGGCTTTTTTTTGGGGTGAACCCGGCGATTGGCAACTGTGATACCTGAATAGATTGATGGGAGTATTACACTAATCGCTTTCCCTGTTCTGTTTGGGCAGTTTTTGTTCTGCAGATACACCCGAACTCCTGCCCATCAGCATATCCAGAAAGGCCTCGCGAACCTCTTTGCTGCTGTCCCGGAAATATAAAAAAGGGACATGCCGGTCGGGCTGACTGGTATCGGCTTCTATACCCCAAAGCGGTATGAGATCATTGGGCACCATGGAATAGCGGGCATCACCAATGATGGTCTCCTTTTCCGGATGACGTATGAGGTATCCGTCGGAGAATCGCTGAAATCGCAGCAGATCTCCGTAAAGTGTGGTGGATTTCATATGCGAATAGTCGTACTCCGGTCTGATGAGCGGTGTGCTTTTCCCCGGATAAACCTGTGATGAGGAGAAGAGTCCCGACCGAACAGCGTCGACATGGACGGTATCACGTGACAAATAGGTGCTTCGCCACAAAACCAGGTTTCCGATGGTCGGTTTGACCACCATTCGTTCAACCGGGTGATTCCGGCTTTCCGCCACCTTCTCCATGGCAGCCGTTCCTCGCTCTCGTTGAACAAATCCCGCCATCAGGTAGAGCAGAAGCCAGCCCAAAAAGGCCCATGCAAATACCTGCCGTCGAAAATACCAGGAAGCGGCTACCAGGACTGCCATTACAGATGTAAGCAGCGGATCCACAATTGGCAGCAGGTTCCAGGCGAACCGGGTATCGGAGAAAGGCCAAAGAAGCTCGGTCCCGTAACTGGTGACGGCATCCAGCAGGCCGTGTGATGCAAATCCGAGGAGGCTGAAAAAAAACAGTTCCCGGAACGAAAGGTAGTTTCGCATCAGCCACCACAGCAGTGCGGCAGTGATCAGTGCCCCGACCGGGATGAAAAGAAACGCATGGGTGAACTGGCGATGGATTTCAATATTGAATAGCGGATCTGCTGGATGATGGATAAATGTCTCCAGATCCGGCAGGAGAGCTGCAAAAAATGCCGTAAACGCGGCCGGCCGGTGCTTTTTTTCAGAGGAGACAGATTGTGCGGCCGCTGCACCGGCTAATCCGTGGGTCAGGGGGTCCATTTCAGGGAAATTTCGTATTTACTGATGCAGTCAGGTTTGCTGAGCGTTTGTGCACAAATCACAGGCACATTCTGTAGAAAA
>SLLW01000054.1 GCA_007133875.1 Balneolales bacterium
TCAGATGAGTTGGGATACACATAACTGACATCCTCCAGGGTTATTTCCTTTTTGAATGAAAAGGCTGGGTCTTTCTGCTCCGAGGGTTTTTCTGTCTTGTTTTTCAGACGCATCAGGTCATCATACACCGGGTCAATGGAGTAAATACTATACCTTAGCGTAGTAATATCTATCATCAGATCCCTGAATATGGGCATCAACCGGTAGGTAGCCGCTGCAAACAATCCCAGTACTGCGATGATGCTTTCAATGGACTCATCGCGCATGGTCAGTATCAACGCAAGCCCCAGTACTCCTGCCACAGTAATTGCTTCGAAAACAGGACGCTGAAGTGACTGAATAAAACTCCTGAAAAACTGTGCTTTTGCTTTCCGGCGGATGCTTTCTGCATATTGGTTCAGAAATGACAATTCCCTTCCAAGTACCCGGATATCCTTTAAGCCTGCCAACCCCTGCAGCACCACTTTGTTGCTGATGTTCCGCTGTGCCACTTCATCCTGCCCATATTTTGCGGTTTTCTTTTTGATCAGACGCATAAAAGCCCAGCTAAGCCCTCCAAGCCCTCCTACCGCGATTAGCGAGAATAGGGGCTCTACAGTGAGCAGAAGCCCCAGAATAAAGAACATGGTGATGCCGCTCAGGGCAATAGACAGAAGCGGAACGAAGACATTCTGAATGATAATCTGGGTTTCGCTGTTCACATTGCGCAATAACTCCGCAGAATTCCTGGAAAGGTAAAATGAGTAGGGGGCCAGCATATACATGGAAAACAGCCGGTGAGATAACTGCATGAATTTATGCTGCACAAAACGGATTTTGATATAGTGGATCAGGGATGAAAGCAGGCCTTTTGCAACAAAAAAAACGATCAGGCCAATGGACCCGACAACCAGCAATTCCCGGCCGGTTTCAATGCCGAACCATTGGGTAATTGGCCCGGTAACCGGATGGGCCATCACCTTTTCCGGAGATGCCACCACCAGGATGAAGGCCGGTATGGCCCCGATCCCCACCATCTCCATCAACGCGTTTATGATCATCAGGAAAAGCAGCCCCAGGCTTTTGATCTTCTCCCTGCGGGTGAAGAGCCGGTAGAGCTTTTTCAGACGGTGGTTCACAAAGCGTTTAATCATATTTATTCACCTTCACAGGGTTTATTCTGCATTGAACAGATAGGCAGCAGTCCCGGCTGCCTGAAATTCCTTTTTGGGGATGGATCCTGAATTCTGCAGGCGACCTATTACATAATCCGCCTGCTCCATGTCATGTGAAAACAATAACCAGTAAGGCTTTTCCAGGTTTTGTATGTGTTCGCTGAACAGTTCAGCCGGATCGTTGGCCCAACCGGTTCTGTGGATTTTTTGAAATTCTTCATCACTGATCAGACCGGTTTGTTTATAGTACATAAATGCGGAAGAAGCCGCCGGGTGAACGAATAATTCCTGGTCTTGTACCGGGTTCTGCTGAATGTACTGAATTGATTGCTTGATTTCCTGACGCTGCTTGGGAAAGTTCAGCAATAAATATCCGGCAAGAGTCACAGGAACCAGAATTGATAAAACCGAAAAAGCTAATAAGCGCCATTTTGCCGGCAAATAATCAGTCAGTGCCTTTATCCCAAAAACCAACAGCAGAATAATGAAAGGAATCGCATAAAGAATGAGTCTCCGGCCGAACGGGTACAACTGCATTGACGACAATACCAGGTGGATGATAATTGGAGAAATCAGCAATAGTATCATGCTACTGTTTCGTTGTTTGATATGCATCCAGAGTCCCGAAAAACATAAAACAAATAATGCAGCAAGGAGAAAGTATGTTATGGGGAAACTCATTCCTCCCAAACCTTCAATTTTTTCCTTGAAAAACAAGAAAAAATCCGTGCTGAAAATGTTCCCGGGCATGAACGCGCCTTCATTGCTCCAGTATGATATCATGAACTCCCGCGTCGGATGATCATGAATGAATAACCGGTAATATACACCGAATGCAACAAGCCAGATCACACCAGGCAAAATTAGCTTTCCGAAATGCTTCCATTTACTTTTGATGACTTCAGAAAAAAGGAAAAGCCCCGCCGTAAGCAAAAGGATGGGGGCAATATTAGAGAACCAAATTGCCACCACACCGGTAAATCCCAGCCAGAAGAATTGGCGGTTTCTATTGTCGAAAGGCTTTATTACCAGGTAAATGATCAGTGTGGACAAAAAGACATCCGGCATATATTGTTTAACCTCGCTGGAAAAGTACATCAGGGTTGGATTCAAGGCGAAAAGGCTCAGGGCAAATACCACAAGGAACCCATCCCTGAACAATAAATGCAGGCTCTTACGGAATAATATCAACGCCCCCCAGAAACAAATCAGAGGAAGTAACCGCAAACCGTATTCTGCGTTGGGGGTGAGGTAATAAAATAATTTTGTGATCTGCAGGTAGGCAATGGGAGCCACCTGGCCATGATCCAGCGGTTGCAGCAGCTCAAGGTGACTTTTGCTGATGATATTCAGGGCAAGGCTTGCCTCATCCAGCCAAAGGCTCCGGTTGTATAAAAACTGCACTGCGGAAAGGATCATTGCAACCGCAATGATTCCCAGCTCAACCCTGCGGAGATTTTTGTTTTCGCTGTAAATGACGGAGGGATTTTGTGATATTTCTTTGCAAGATACTTCAACAAGGCCTACGGCAGCAACCTTAATCGGTTTGTTTTCTGAGCACTCTGCCCGGGTTTCCCACCATCACCGCATGGTCTTCCACATCGCGGATAATGACCGCTCCCGCACCAATGGTGGCATGATGGCCCACCCTTTTGATCCCTGTGGTAATGATGGAGCCGATTCCGGCAAAGGCACACTGGCCAAAATCGATGCTGGCTCCCATATTTACGCCGGTTGATAAAAAGGAAGCTTCCCGCAGTATGGTATGATGGGCCACTTTCACCCCCATGCTTATCATGGCAAAATCCCGGATATCCACAAAAGGCATGATGATGGATCCGGGCAAAATGTACACCCCTTTCCCTATGAGTGTATCATCGGGTATAATGACGGTGGGATGAATAAATCCGGGCGTCTGAAACCCTTCTTCCAGGCAGTTTTGAAGGTATTCCAGCCGAAGCCTGTTGTTTCCCATGGGGCAGAAAACAGCTTCCACCCCCATTTCCCTCAGTTTGCGAAACTCCCTGATCTCAGAAATCACCGGCAACCTGTTGATGGTCTGACCGATTTTACTGGTGTCATCATCCAGAAAAGCCACAATGTCATACTGACCCTGGTCGGCCAGGTATTTGTGGTAAACCGCACCATAGGTGCCTGCACCTGCAATCACTGCCTTCATGTCTCTGATTTTTTTTGACCGGATTGGTCCGTTTGATCTTGTTCGGCTGAATCCGGGCTTTCAGTACCCGGTGTATTTTTCCCTATCGTGGATGAACCCCTGAAAGGCTCCATGGTTGTTCGTTCATTCTGGTTGATGCCCTCGCGCCGGAACACGCTCTTGATGGTAAGAAAAATGATCTTCAGGTCAAGCAGGAAAGACAGGTTGTTTACATACCACACATCGTATTCAAATTTTTCCTCCCATGAGATGGCATTCCGGCCGTTGACCTGAGCCCAACCGGTGATTCCCGGTCTGACATCGTGACGGCGGCGCTGAAAGTCATTGTAAAGCGGCAAATATTGCATCAGCAGGGGGCGTGGACCCACAAGGCTCATTTCCCCCTTAAGCACATTGATCAGCTCCGGCAACTCATCCAGGCTGGTGGACCTTAGAAAACGACCAAAACGCGTATGTCGCTGCTCATTGGGAAGCAGCTTTCCGGAAGCATCGCGGTCATTGGTCATGGTTCGGAACTTGATGATCTGAAATGGCTTCCCGCGGATGCCAGGCCTTTGCTGGGTGAACAGAACCGGCCGGCCGAGCTTTACGGCCACCAGGAGGCTTACCATCAAAAGCACCGGGGATAACAGAATCAGGCCCAGAAGGGCCAGCACGAAATCGAGGATGCGCTTAAGGAAAGGGTTATACATTATTGACCTGGGTATTGACTGTTTTGAAATAACCTGGAGCCATGTTTTTTGTGGAATTTACAATTCCAGAATCCTGATGATGTCCTGGTTCACTTTTTTTACGTCATATTTTTCTTCCGCGATCTCACGGCTTCTTTTGCCCATCGGCCCGATCAGTTCAGGATTCCGGATGAATTTTTCCATTGCCCCGGCCAGCGCCACAGGATCTTTCACCGGCACGAGGAAGCCGTTTTCGCCTTCCATGACCGTTTCGCGGCAGCCGGGAGAATCGGCCATCACCAGCGGACGGCCTGTGGCCATGGCCTCCAGGGCTGTGCGGGGGGTGCCTTCGCGGTAGGAGGGGAGTACGAAAACAGAGGATCTTTTGAGGTAAGGACGGACATCCGGGGTTTCCGGCAGCATATTGATGGCCGGGTCTTCCTGCAGGCGGCGGTATTCCGTTTCGGAGATGGCTCCGGGATTGGAGTCCAGCCTGCCCAGCACTTCAAAAACAGCCTCCGGATATTTCTTCTTCAATATTTCTGCAGCCGCGACGTACTCCATTAATCCTTTTTCTTTAAGCAGGCGGCCGATAAAAATAAATCCTGGAGGACCTTCCGGTGGTTGGGAAAAGGAGTAATGACTCACATCCACCCCCGAACCGTTCACCATAAAGGCCCTTCCCTGGTCAATGATATTCCTGCCGAGAAATTCCCGCATGTCGTCCGGATTCTGGAAGATCAGCCCTGTGTTTTTCCTGGCAGCAAAACGATACAGTGCGATGATCCAGAATTGAATGAGTTTTGCTTTCAGCCTATGCTGCCTGTTAAATACCCATCCCAGGCCTGTTATCATTGAGAAGATTTTCGGAACCCTGCAAAATGATGCGGCCACAGAGGCAAAAATGACCGGCTTGATCGTGTAACTCAGTACCAGGTCAGGCCGTTGTTTTCTGAACATTTTCAAAAGCGAGAAAAATGTCCGGAAATCCTGAACAAGGTTGGTACCGGTACGGTTCAAAAACACATTTTCATATCCGATGCCCCACCCTTGAAGTATTTCAGCAATCTCAGCCTCATAATCCGGTGCCACCGCCACCACCTCATGCCCGCGGTGGTGAAATTCCTTTAACATTTCCCCGCGGAAATTCACCAACGAAAATGATTTGCTGCCGATTACGAGGATTTTCATTCAACCAATTTTTTGTAGAGGGTTTCATGTGCCCGGACAAAATCCTGCTGCTGAAAATTGTCCAGGATGCGTTGGCGGGCTTTTTCTCCGAGAGTGCCAAGCTCCCTGGCTGACATGGATAAGGTGTTCAACATGGCAGTCTCAAGTGACTGGACACTTGCCGGGGGGATTAGCCAGCCGGTATCACCCACTACCGTTTCCGAGTCGCCCACGCGGGTCGAGATACAAGGCAGGCCACATGCCATGGCTTCTCCCAGCACATTGGGGAACCCTTCACCCCAGGCAGAAGGCAACACGAAAGCGTCGCTGGCATTCAGCAGCTCCGGAATGTCTTTTCTTTCCCCCAGTAAAATCACATTATTCTCCAATCCCAACTGCTCAATCAGGACAGCCAACTGCTCATTGCCTTTCTCAACCCCCCTGCCGATCAGCATAAGACGGGTTTCTGGATGTTTTTGAACCACCCGTGCAAAAGCGCGGAGCAGTCCCTGGTGGTTTTTCATGGGATGAAAACGTGCCAGATTGACAAACACAAATGCACTTTCCGGGATGTGGAGTTGCTGGCGGATGGCTTTTTTGAAACCGGTGTCAGGGCGAAACAATTTTGTATTGAAACCATTGGGAATCACCAAAGCATTCTTATGCCGAAACCCGTATTTCAGGTGTTGCTCTTTGCTTACTTGTGCGTTATATACAATTGCAGAGAACTTCCGTGAAAACAATCCCAGGATCCTGATAATTAACCGGGTGAAAGCTTTCTCGTGCCTGAGGCTGGTCAATGAGTGCCGGATGCCCATTATTTTTGGTTTGCCAGACCCGGACATCAGGGCCATCAGCGACCCATGGTACATCCAACCGTGAATGATATCGGGGTTCAAATCCCTGGTAAGAGACCTCAGACGCTTTATGGCACCCCAGGAAACACCTCTTTTTTTTACACCTAATTCATATACCTGCACCCCCGCATTTTGAATCAATTCACCCTGTGAGCCTTTGTCAATCAGGCTGATTACATGGTGCTCAAATACAGAGCGATCACTTGCTTCAATTAGCTTGACAAGTGAACGCTCAGCGCCACCGGTGGAAAGGCCGGTGATGATATGGAGAATGGTAATTCTAATTTTTCTTTCCCTCATTTACGGGTTATAGCACTAATCCCTCGAGAACAAGTTCCGCGCGTTTAACCCAGGTGTGATTGTTATTGAAGTCTATAAGGGCATTATTTGCTAGTTTTTTGCCAAGTTCCCTGTCTTCTTTTAACTTGACCAATGCCCTTACCCAATCACCCGCATCATCGGGTTCACAAAGTAATGCATTCTCTTGATTACGCAGTACCTCTTTTAGTACGGGGATATTTGAACAAATAATTGGCTTACCTGATGACATATATTCAAAAATCTTTAGGGGGGACATCCATTGTGCGGTATTGCCCCTGTTGCCGGAAACGCCCACTGTTTTTTGGTAGGGAGCCAGAAGTACGTCGCAATGTTGTCGGACTTTTGCTGCTTCTCCGTATGGCATAAAACCATGAAAAAACAAGTTACTTTGATTTGGAGTTTTTGACTTCCAGTACCTGATATCTTGATCGGTACCCCCTACCAAATGAAAATCTGCCCATGAGCATTGATTAGCCA
>SLLW01000365.1 GCA_007133875.1 Balneolales bacterium
AGTGTGAACCCGTCATCTCCACCGCCCATGATGAGAGCAACCCCGCCAAAAGCCGATAAGACCCCGATAAACTGGGTGCGCATCACTTTCTCAGCGGTAAAGAGATGGGAGATAATTGCAATCCAGACCGGAATCATGCCCAGCATCACCGCGGCGTTGGATGCAAACGTCCGGTCGATGCCAATGATGAACAACATCTGATACAACAGATTCCCCAAAATGCCCAGCAGTACAACTTTTCCGAAATCCGCCCGGTCAATTCGGATTTTGATTTTTTTAATCCATGCAAATGTCCACATGAGCAGTATGCCCAGGAAAAAGCGGAATGCGTTGAACGAGAACGGATCGATCTCATCCAGGCTGTATTTGACAACGGAAAAATTCAATGCCCAGACGACTACGATACCCAGTAGATAAAGCTCAGCATATGTCCGCTCCTGCCTGTTGCTGTTCATGATGGCTGACAATGATCGATATGTACGGTTTGACTGCGTATAACATTTTGTGCCGCAATAGGTAGTGGTGCTGGTTCATATTTTGGGATTCACCGCTCAGGGAGTGGTTAACAGCACCGTTGATACCGGCAAGCTAATGATATTGAAAATTTGTATTTTTACCGCCTCCCGATTGTGAGGGAGTTATCGACTATAAGAGGTTGCAATGAGGTATCTGCGGTTGCAACCCGGGATTAAACGGACAAATATTGTGATACAACGGATTCAAACACTTTTCCTCTTTCTTGTACTACCGGTCAATGCCGGTTTTGTTTTTACACCCATGTTCTCCCATGCCCTGCTGGATCCCAGCGGATGGCTGAGCAACGCGATGATCGCCGCCCTCGCTTTTTCGGCGGTATTGAGTCTGTATGCACTGAGCCAGTTTCGTGACCGGCCAAAACAGATGAAATGGGTCTGGCGCAGTATGATCTTTCAGATTATTGCGATCGGCGCCACCATCGGTATCTTTTTTACGGTCGGACGTATCGGGATGAACCTGATGGAGGAGGCATTATCCGTTGGATTGCTCATTCTTGGCCTGGTGCTGCAATACCTTGCCCTGCACTATATCGACAAGGATGAAAAACTGGTGCGATCTATGGACAGGATCCGATAGCGGGGAGGCATGCCCAATACGACCGGAAATTCCGGAGAACGATTGATCCAGGTACCACCGCGTGTCGTGGTAATGCTGGTGGCCGGGTTGGCCATGTTTGCATTTGCCCCGATCCTGGTACGTGCCGGGGGCGATACCGACCCGTTTGCCTTTGCTGCCATCCGGACCGTCTCCGCCGCCCTTATTCTGTTTCCTTTCTGGATGATTCGGAAATCAAACGCCGAAACCTTTTTTAACTTCAAAGACAACCTCATTGCCGCCGGGGCGGGTATAACATTGGGGTTCCATTTCATTTTCTGGATACTGGCGCTGCAAAATACCACCATTGCTTCGGCTTCCATCCTGGTTACGATCCATCCGATCATACTGATTGTGATCGAGGCCGGACTCTTCAAGCGGGTATTCCCCCCGCTGGTCTGGCTGGGAGTTCTGGTCGCTTTTTCCGGTTCTGTATTTCTGGGATACGCCGACTCGCAGGCCGAAACGGTTTTCGAACAGATGCTTTTGGGGGATTTGTATGCGGTAATCGCAGCGATGCTTTTTGCCCTCTATTTTCTGATTAGTCAGCAGCTGCGACAGAAATCGGACTGGATCAATTATGTTTTCCGTGTTTACGGCGCTACCGGCGTTACCTGTCTGCTGGCAGCCATCTTAGCCGGAAGTGATTTCCGGGTGGATCCGGTGGTTTGGTATGCCGGGATCGCTTTGGCCGTGGGTCCGCAAATTATCGGGCACGGCTCCCTGAACTACTCTGTCAAGTATGTCGCACCAACGATGCTCTCCACACTGGTTCTGACCGAACCCGTTTTTGCCACTATCCTGGCCTGGTTTATATTTGCGGAATGGCCTCCCTGGACCACTTTTCCGGCTATGGGAGTCATTTTTTGCGGAATTCTAATGGTCTGGCTGGCCCGAAAGAAATCATGATCAGAATATGCGGAAAGGCTGTAAATGTTATGGATTTGTTAATAATTGCCGCACAACGCTATAGGGCGAAAGTATTATTAAATAACCCTAATACCAAAAGCGCTACCAGTTAAGAAGATTTAACCACCAAAGGCAATAAAAACACCTATTTTGGATAAGCTGGTAGATCAGAATCCAAACGAATTACAGCCGTAGTTTGTTCTTCATGGGAGATAAAAACGGGTTTGCAATTTTATAAGCCTGCATCGTTATCCGTAAATAAAAAAAACAGGATTTGACGGCATTAAAGAGATATCCGTCAACACGATATGACGTTACGTCACAAATATAAACTTATCATTAAACAGAAAGCCGGAATCGGAATCATCGTTCTCCTGGCTCTCGGTACGTCTTCCTGCGTAAAGACTGAAAAGCAGGATTATGTAGAAGTGAAATATTCGGAACCGGTCGCCATTGATTTTGAACAGATCAAAGAGCGCGGGACCATCCGTATGATTACCCGGTACAATTCCAGCTCCTATTTTCTGCACCGCGGGATAGATCGTGGATTCGAATATGAGTTGGTTTCCCGTTTTGCGAAGGATAACGGGTTGAAAGTGGAGGTGGTTCTGATCCGCTCTGATGATGACCCCATTGAAATCCTGAACCGTGGTGAAGGTGATCTGATTGCCGGTAACTACGCGATAACCGGAGAACGCCTTTCCCATATTGCGTTTTCCAAACCCTACAACTTCGTGAATCAGGTCCTGGTCCATAGCGATAAACGTGGCCCGGTTGAAGAGGTCTCCGAACTTGAAGATTATACCATCACGGTTCGAAAAAACACCTCTTATTACGAAACATTACGGGATCTTCAGGAGCAGGGGTATAACATCACCATTGATGTGGTTGGAGAAGACTGGAATACCGAAGCGCTCATGCTTGAAGTGGCCGAAGGCCGGATTGATGCCACCATAGCAGATGACAATCTGTACAACGTAGCTTCCAATTACATCGATGGCATCCGCTCAGGGCTGGTCCTGTCTGAAAGTGATACCATTGCGTGGGCAACACGACAAAATGCTCCGGAACTGCAAAAGAGAATGGATGCGTTTATGACGGATCATTTCCGGATTCGCGAATCCGATGGGCGTGTACTCCGTTCCGCTTTTCTCAATATCCTGAAACGCCGCTATTTTGAGGATGACCGGCAAACAGACCGATTCAGAAACCGGTCATTTGACATGGTTTACTCGGGATATATTTCGCCCTATGATGAGATGGTCAAAACGATAGCTGAAGATGCCGGTGTGGACTGGAAGCTGGTACTTGCCGTAATGGCCCAGGAATCGCAATTCAATCCCAACGCACGAAGCTGGGCCGGTGCCGTCGGACTGATGCAGATTATCCCGCGGTTTTCACGTGTTGAAAACGAAGCTCTGTTATACGATCCCGAAATCAATATCCGTGAGGGCGTTCGTTACCTTGACAAACACCTTACCCGATATTCCCACCTCGATTCCCTGAATCGCTACTCAATGGCGCTGGCATCATACAATGTCGGAATGGGGCATATTGCTGATGCGAGGCATCTTGCAGCACAACTTGGAAATGATCCCGATGAGTGGGAGCACATCGCCGACGCCTTGCTAAAACTGATGAACCGGAAATACTATCAGCATGCCCGGTACGGGTTTAAAAGAGGTATCGAAACGGTCAACTATGTTGAGGATATTATGGACCGTTACAGTCGATTTCACGCCATTGCCGATTTGGCGGCTCATTTTGAGCAGCGTGATATTCCGATTATCGCCGGAATGGATCGGTAACCGGGGCCGGTTATTGTACTTTGCAGATAATCAGAGTCAGATCGTCGGTGAAATGCCCATCCGAATAGGTGCTAACTTCGGAAACAAGGGATTCAAGAATCCTGTCAGGTTCGTGTTCACGGAATTTGGCCAGTGCGCTGATCATCCGGGACTCTCCGAACTCCTCTTCCTCTTTATTCATGGCTTCGGTAACCCCGTCCGTGTACATAACCAGCAGATCCCCTTTTTGAAGCGTAACCTTGCCTTCTGAGTATGGGAGCATGGTCGGCATCGCCCCCAGCAGCACACCGCCTTCCGAGAGCCATTCCGGTTCGCTGCCTTCCCGCATGAGAACCGGCGGGTTATGCCCCGCATTTACATACGTGAGTATTTTCTTTTCGTGATCGTAAAACCCCCAGAAAAAGCTGATAAACTTGTCACTGGGTGTATTTTGGTAGATCAGGGCGTTGATTTGGCCGGTGGCATCCACCAGGCTGATGTCAAATGGCTGCAGGATATGCAATACCGACTGAAGATTGGCCATCAGCAGCGAAGCGGGTACCCCCTTTCCGGTGACATCGGCAATCGCCATGGTCAGGTTGCCGTTTTTGTGCCGGATCAGATCGTAATAATCCCCCCCAACCTGATAGGATGGCACATTGCGGGCAGCAATTTGAAGGGTGGGAATATCGGGAACATTGTCTGGAAACAGTTTTTGCTGGATGGAACGGGCGATCTGCAGCTCCTCCTCCATACGCTCTTTTTCAATCTGATCTTCCAGGAGATAGGTTTTCTGGATGGACATCAGCGCAAGATTACTCAGAGAGATCAGAAAGTTAAAATCGGTCGATTCGAACTCCTTCCCGTTGGCCCGTTTGCCGAGACCCAGGATCGCCGGATCACCCCCGTCATTATGAAGTTTTAAAATCAGGTGGATACCGGACTCTTCAAGAAACGGAATCTGTTTTCGAAGTTCATCATCCACCCGGGTAATCTCGTTTTCGAGGGCAAAAAGTGCATTCATCTGCCCGGTATCGGGTTTATCGTCCAGGCCATTTTGGGTAACATTGACGGGAGAATCGTTGCGGCACAAAATCAGGAAAAATCGGCGGATAAACAGTTGGCCCAGTAATGTATATTTGAAGAGTCGGGTGATTTCGTTCCGGTCGACCGAGGCATTGAATGCCTTGCTGAGATCAAACAGGGTATGAAGCTCCTGGACTTTGTAGTCCAGTTTCCGGTTTGTGGATCGCAGTTCACCGACCAACTCGGAATTGGATATGGCAATTCCGGACATAAACACGAAACTTTCAAGAATCCGGGTCTCTTCGAGTGTGACAGGGATGTTACCCATCTTTTTGCCAAGCGCCAGAAATCCAAGATGCCGGGTGCTGTTGTGGATGGGGATCATGAAGTTGATGCCATGACCGGCTAAAAAGCTCAGATCATCATGATCATCACAAAAAACGGCATTACGCTCACGGAACGGCTCCTCCGGAATGGAGAGGAATCCGGGCAGCTCAATGCGGCCCTTCTTTTTGATGGGATAATAAGCCTGTTTCCGCGGATCCAGCCAGAGGATGGCAGCGCGGGCTACCGCCATCTTGCCCATGGAGATGAGCAGCAGGTTGTTGAGGACGAAATCGACATCGTGCGACTCAATAAGCAGACGGCTGGTGTCGAGAAGCGTCTGCAAGTCAAACCGGCTTTTATGCTCGTCGTATGTCTCGTGTGATAGCGACACGGATGGATCAGCGTTTTTTTGTCATCCGGATTTCATTACGGGAGTTCCGTTTCCGGTATTCAACATTATCCATCAATTTACGGATCAGAAGGATACCGTATCCACTTCTTTTTTTCTGATTAAGCTGATCCTGGGTGGTAGGCATATTGTAGGCATCCGGATCGAACGGTTTGCCGTTGTCGATGATGGAGACAAGCATTTCATTTCCCCGGGTGCCAATGCGAACGCAGAACTGATTGTCGGTTTTATATTGATAGGCATGTTTGATGACATTGGTGCACGCTTCATCCACCGCGAGTTGAATATCATGGATGTCATGATCATCAAACCCGAAATCACGCGCGTGATCGGCGACAAAATGTCGGATACGCTCCAGTTCGTTGGTGCTGGCACCGACACGTAACGTATGTTCCTTAATGGAAGGCACTGTTCTGGGAGTTATTGGGAATGATTTTGGAAACGGCCGATGGCGTCATCTTCGGTTTCGATAATGTCATACAACGTTGGAAATCCAAGTAAATCAAATACATTAAAAACTTTGGGCCTCAGCCCGGCAATTTTGATATCACCGTTCTGAGAGCGGATATCTTCGATATACGCCATGAATACACCGAGTCCGGCACTGGATATATACTCCAGTCCCGATCCGTTGACCACGATGTTTACCGATTTATCCTCGATTAATTTCTGAAATTCTTTTTCAAGTCCGGGTGCAGTATGTGCGTCTAATTCGCCGAAAATATCCAATACAACAATTCCGGATTTGGATCTTTTTTTTATCTCAAATGTGCTCATAAGAGTAATAATTATTCGGTTTGAAGGCTGACAGAGATACCAAGCATACACATTTTCGATGAAAAAGTAACCCGGTTCAGATCGTTTCGGGTGTTTATGTTACGAACTACCGGCAAAAAAGATTCAAAAAAATGGTAAACAAGTGATATTGTTAAAACATCTTCTTAGCAAAGAAAGATCCGATTGCGATGCGGGATAAGAAAGGCAGGCAGATAAAAAAAATAGGGCGACACACGTATCAGGTGTATCGCCCTAAACTATTCATCAAGAGAGACGCTACTTGAGCGCATATCAAAGATAGTACTTTTCCAACGGAACACAAAATATTTCTTTTAAATTTTTCTAATAAATAGCCGGAAAGCAGTAAACGGTGTCCGGCGAATGAGAATTTTGTATCATATACGAAACCGAACGCAATCAGTATCTAAACATATTTAGTTATGTCAGTTTTTTCATTC
>SLLW01000259.1 GCA_007133875.1 Balneolales bacterium
ACGGCAAATTCAAGCGCATCGCGGGAATCTTCATAGCTCATCAGACCGCAGATGAGTCCGGATGCGAACGAGTCTCCGCCACCGACCCGGTCGACAATCTGAATATCATAGCGGGTGGAACGTACTGGATCCGAACAGTCGCCGCTATCATGCAGCATGGCACTCCATCCATTGCGACTGGCCGAATAACTCTCCCGCAGAGTGATGGCCACGGTTTCAAAATTGTATTTTTCACGGATGGATCGTGCCAGTTCCCGGTATCCCTCTTCATCGAGTTCGGCCGACTCCACATCCGTGGTTCCCGCCCGGAATCCCAGGCTCTTTTCGATATCCTCTTCATTGGCAATGCAGACATCAACATACTCCATCAGCGGATTCATTACCTTCTGGGCTTCCTGTTCCGTCCAGAGTTTCTTGCGAAAGTTGAGGTCGCAGCTGATGGTTGCTCCCGCCTTTTGGGCCGCTTTGGACGCCTCCTTCAGACACTCCTGCGCATTTTTCCCCAGCGCCGGAGTGATTCCCGTCCAGTGAAACCATCCCGCATCTTCAAAAAGTCCATCCCAGTCCACTTCGTCCGGACGCATCTGGGTAACGGCCGATTCGGCCCGGTCATAGATCACTTTGGAGGCCCGCTGGCTGGCACCGGACTCCAGAAAGTAGATACCGACCCGGTCCCCCCCGCGTACGATATAATCTGTTTTTACACCAAATCGGCGCAGGGAGTTGACTGCGGCCTGACCTATTTCGTGCTTTGGCAGGCGGGTCAGAAAATGACTGTCGAACCCGTAACCGGCCAGGGCGACTGCCACGTTGGCTTCGCCTCCGCCATAGGTTGCCTCAAATTTATCGGCCTGGACAAACCGCAAAAAGCCGGGTGTGGCCAGCCGCAGCATAATTTCTCCAAATGTGACTGTTTTTTTCATAATCGTTGCTGTTTAAATATGGTTGAATAATGGTGATCGTCTCAGCAGTTCATTGCCAAGGCGTGAAGACGCAATACTGATTGTCAATACATTACAACTTTGCATTACGACTTTTCGTAATCGTTGACGGCCTGAACAAGGGCTTTGGCATTATCCCGTATGATATCAAAGCGTCCCGCCCGAACCGCTTTCAGATCAACCAGAGCACTACCAACCCCGAGCGCAAAAGATCCGGCACTCAGCCACTCTCCGACATTATCAACCGCAACACCGCCGGTAGGAAGCAGCTTGAGATGCGGCATGGGTGCACGTACACCTTTGATATACGACGGCCCGAGGGTGTCAGCCGGAAACACTTTCACCACATCGCTTCCGTACTCCCAGGCTGTCTGAATTTCGGTCGGGGAATAGGCACCGACCGATACCACCCGGCCGGCCTTGTCCGCCACATCGATAATCTCCTTTTTCAGGATGGGGCTCACAACAAAGGAAGCCCCGGCATCCACTACCTGCTGTGCCATTTCACCATTCAACACCGAACCGATGCCGAAAACCATATCATCGCCGACCCGTTCCATTAATTGCGGGACATGTTTCAGCAACCCGGGAATCGTCATGGTTGCTTCTATCAACCGTACTCCTCCCTCCAGTAGTGCATCCACTACAGGACCCAGCTCCACCGGGTCATCCAATCTTACAACAGCTACCAGTTTGTGTTCTTCAATGGCTTTCAGTGCTTCGCTCTTGTTCATCATTCATTTGGTTATGTCCGATATTATCTGTTTTACGCTATGCATACTATCGGGTGGATTCCTGTATGTCAATGCCACCCGGTCGCTCTCAAACCCTGTTCCGGTGATTTCTACCTTATGTACGTTGTATCTCCAGCACCTTCCGGATTCCCATCTCCACACCACGCAATACGGCCAGTCCACGCAACCGGCCAAGATAGGAATAGCCGGGTGCTGAGTTCAAATGCAGACTACGAAGAATATTCTGTCCGTGATCTGGCCGGAACGGGATCCTCAAGTCGTTCCTGCCTTCGGTATGGCGACGCTCCTGCTCCATGATCAGCATATAAATCACTTTCTCCATGTCTACATCGCCCTTGAGATGAAGCGCCTCATGAAATGTTCTTCCTTTTTCCCTTTGAATATTTCTCAAATGCAGGAAGTTAAAGCGATGTCCAAGCCGTTCCACCATACCGGGCAGATCATTATCCGCCAAAACTCCATAGGAACCGGTACAAAATGTAAGCCCGTTATAAGGAGAATCGTAGACATCGGTCAGTGCTTTTGCATCGGCTTCGGTACTTACCACCCTGGGAAGACCAAAGAGCGGAAAAGGGGGATCGTCGGGATGAATGGCCATCTTTACTCCGGCCTCTTCGGCGACCGGAGCAACTTCCCGGATAAACGCATAGAGGTTCTCCCTCAACTCACTGTCACCGATACCGGCATAAGTATCCAGTATGGCCTGAAACTCTTCGGGTGTGTAGCCTTCTTCGGAACCGGGCAACCCGGCCAGAATATTTTTGGTCAAATGGTGGATATCATCACTGGATAGGCTTTTGAAATAAGCTTCTGCTCCGATCAACAGCTGCTCGCTGTAATCATCACCAGCCCCATTGCGCCGGAGCACGAACAAGTCAAACGCGGCCAGTGCGGTTTCGTCAAAACGCAGACAGGTATAACCCATGGACATCTCATGGTCCAGATCCGTACGGGTCCAGTCCAGTACCGGCATGAAATTATAGCATAATACCGGAATCCCGGCCTTGCCCATATTCCGTACCGACTCTTTGAAATGCTCGATATACGTCTTGTAATCACCGGTGCGACGTTTGATATCCTCATGCACCGGTATACTCTCAACGACCGACCATTTCAACCCGGCATCCTCGATCATGGCCTTGCGCTCTTCAAACGCTTCCAGGGACCATACGGCTCCCGTCGGAAGATGATGAAGGGCAGTCACAATCCCGGTCACATCCAGTTGCCTTATAGCCTCCAGCGTGATTGTATCGTCCAGACCGAACCAGCGCCAGGTTTTTTCAAACTTTTTGTTCATTCAAATAGTCATTGTTTGGTGTTTCGAACCCATAATATCAAAAAAACACCCCTTGGCACATCATGAATATTCCTGTGGCACATATTGGTTGCATTTTTTCTCGGCAAATACCGGCTTGATCCGGGCAAAGCGCTGTATCCCATCCACTACAGGGATGCTCACCCAGTCATCTCCGATCAACGGCCGGGCATAACGTATAAAGTCATCGGTCACATCGCAGCGGTTTGGGGCGATCCACTCCTGTGGAAACTCCCGCTCGGAATTGGCCACTTTGTCAAGCGGTACTTTGTCATACCGGACATTGTAAATACTGCCCGGTTCCCGGAGAATGGTGGACATGTATCCCGACCCCTCCTCTTTGGCGATCATAACCGCCTTTTGTCCCACACAATAGGCCTCTTCAAGGTCGGTTACTGACGCATAGATCATATTGTGTCGTTGATCGGTTCCGGGTACATTGTTACGCGCGGCACCACGAGCTGGCAGCCCTTTATCATTAAGATGATTCACCAGCTTCTGACCAACCGTAATCCTGCTGGAAGAAAATTGGGTATGTCCAAACGAGTCCCGGGTCTCCCCGATATCCCCCATCGGGAACCCCTCACTCACGGCCACAATAGAGCGGCCAAATGTTCTGACATTATCATTGATCGCATCGGTCATCTCCTCAAGTGTAATGTCGGACTCCTTCATGAAAATCTGCAATGGCATTTCCCTGCCGGGATCAGCCAGTCTCGCGGCCGCAGGTATGAAACCGATCTTACGTCCCATAATCTGAATCACCAAAACGGGATCCGCAGGCGAAGAACCCCTGTTTTCTTCATTGGCGTTCTGAAGATTTAATGCCCAGTAACGAGCTACACTTCCGTAACCGGGTGTATGATCGATGAGCTGAAACTGCGAATCCCCGACATCATTATCGATCGTTTTGGGGACTCCGACACCGACAAGATCCAGGCCGCGTTCTTGCGCAAGCTGTGCGACCTTGTTGGCCGTATCCATGGAATCGTTACCGCCGATGTAGAAAAAGTAGCCGATTTGATGGGCTTTCAGTATTTCTATAACCCGGTCAAAGTCCGATTCCTGATGCGGTTTCAGTTTATAACGGCAGGTACCGATCGATCCGGCCGCCGGAGTGGTCCGCAACAGGGCAATCTCCTCCTGTGGTTGCTGTGACATATCGATCAGCTCCTCCCTCAACACACCTTCAATTCCGTGATTACCGGCATAGACGGTTCCGAATGTATCCGGAAAGTGCCGGCAGGTCTCCACAATAGCTCGTAACGAATTGTTTATGACCGGTGTGGGGCCGCCCGATTGGGCGACCAGTACGTTTTTTGCCTTACTCATGCTGCTGTCCTCCTATATTTTGAGCCATTCGGTATGGAAAGCTCCCTCTTTATCCACACGCTCATAGGTATGGGCTCCAAAGTAATCACGCTGTGCCTGAAGCAGATTCGCACCAAGACGATCGCGACGATAGGAATCGAAATAGCTCAGTGCCGAGCTGAATGCCGGAATCGGAATCCCCAAATGGGAGGCGGTTGCAACCACATGCCTCCAGGAATCCTGATTACTATTGATCGAATCCTTAAAATAGGGATCCAAAAGCAGGTTTTTGAGATTCGGATTCTTGTCATAGGCATCCTTGATATGCTGCAGAAAGTGTGCCCGGATGATGCAACCACCCCGCCAGATCATGGCGATACCGCCGAAGTTCAAATCCCATCCATATTCATCGCTGGCCTTTTGCATGAGTCCAAATCCCTGAGCGTAGGAACAAATTTTGGAAGCATAGAGGGCATCGCGAATGGCATTTTTGAACTGCTCCGGATCACCATCGAATTTGGTATCAGGACCCGACAGGATTTTGGATGCTTCCACTCTCTCCTCTTTGAGCGAAGAGATTATCCGGGCAAACACCGCCTCGGAAATTGTCGGTGCCGAAACTCCCAAATCAAGGGCCGCACGTACCGTCCATTTCCCGGTGCCTTTCTGACCGGCCTTATCCATGATCACGTCAACCATCGATTGACCGGTATCCGAATCGGTTTTGCCAAGGATATCGGAAGTAATCTCAATAAGGTATGAGTCAAGGTCACCGCTGTTCCATTCGTTGAATGTTTCATGAAGTTGTTTTGCATCCATACCCAAAACATGCTTGAGCAGCATATAAGCCTCGGTAATAAGCTGCATGTCCCCGTATTCGATACCGTTATGTACCATTTTGACAAAATGGCCGGCACCACCCTGACCAAGATGGGTTGAGCAGGCTTCACCGTCCACTTGTGCGGAAATACGGGTGAATATAGGCTCAACAATATCGTAGGCTTCTTTTTTGCCGCCGGGCATAATGGATGGGCCTTTCAACGCACCCTCTTCGCCGCCGCTGACACCGGTTCCGATGTACAGATACCCTTTAGATTCCAGTTCTTTTGAACGCCGCTCGGTATCCTGGTAATCTGAGTTACCGCCATCAATGATCAAATCACCCTGATCCAGGTAGGGTAACAACGATTCAATCGTTTTATCCACGGGATCCCCAGCTTTCACCATCAACATCACTTTGCGTGGTTTTTCCAAAGAGTCTGCAAACTCCTTAATCGAGTATGTTGGGATTATATTTTTTCCCTTTGCCTTGCTTTCAGCAAAACTTTTGGTTTTATCTTCCGAGCGGTTATATACCGCAACCGAAAATCCCTTCGACTCCATGTTAAGCACCAGGTTTTCACCCATTACTGCCAGTCCAATGAGTCCAATATTTGCTTTTTTCATAATACCTCTATTTTTTTATGTCTTATAAATGATTCTAAATATGTTCGGTTTGTGTTACACTTTTCCGACTTACAACAAATCCCAGCGCATCCAGCATGCAACATAATATTCCATCGGGTTCGGCACTCTGAATCGTAACACTGTGAAATTCTCTTCTTACAGGGTAGTCATTACGCAGTGTTTCAAACCACGACCCGCGATCCTTCTGCGGAAGTGACAGCATTTTTCTAAGTCGCCGGTCATCTTCCTCAATGTCATATACTTTTCGGATGATATCCTCGAGTATCTCCTCTATCCGGCGTGTATTCCCAAATTCATCCGTTTTACAAACTCCCGGGATCTTTTTTTCCGCATTACCCACATCCGGAGTAAATTTTGTCGTTTCCGGGCTGTTATGGGATTCACTGTCCCAGTCATTTTCAAGAAGTTTTACAATTGGGTAAACCGGTTCCGGTAGATACCGGGGTGTCCAGGTATCGGATACCCCCAGCTGTCTGCATGCCTCCCGGTATATGATCCTGGTGGCATTTGCTTTGCCATCACGCGAGTACCCGGCAATGTGGGGAGTGCCGATATCAACGCTCTTCAGTAAAGAACAGGGAATATCCGGTTCATTTTCCCAAACATCAATCACAGCTGCTCCGATGATTTCATCGTTTAACGCTGTCTCCAGGTCAGCTGTTTTCAGTACCGGCCCCCTGGAACAGTTGATCAGAATCGTACCCGGTTTCAATGCGTCAAACAGTTTCTTATTCCCCATGTGCCAGGTCGTATCTCTCCCCTCACTGGTCAATGGTACGTGGAACGAAAGCACATCAGTATCGGATATCAGTTCCTTTAGTGGGCGAAATATCGGATCCTTTGTTTTACGGGCAAGCGGCGGGTCATTGAGCAGCACATGCATACCCATAGCCCGGGCTTTCTCTGCCACGCGGGTACCGGTATTTCCGGCTCCGATAATGCCAATGGTTTTCCCGTTTAATGAAAATCTGTGACGATTGGCCAAGGTAAGTAATGCAGCCGCAACA
>SLLW01000408.1 GCA_007133875.1 Balneolales bacterium
GTATTCATTTACCAGATAGTCTACACCGGCGGAGATCCAGTCTCTGATAGGAATTCGAAATGGTAGCATACGTAAGTTCTAAGTAGATTTTAATTTCCCTGTTTCAGTCAGGATGCCTGTTCTTTGGAATCATTGGCCGTTTCATCGGAACCGGACCCATTCTCAAGGTTTACATCATATCCTTCCGAGAGCGCAGCGATAATCGCTCCCTTTACAATGACACCACGCAACTGGTTGCTGCTGCTGACAACGGCATTCGGGCCGAAATCACTTTCATGGTAGACATTGATGACATCGGATAACGCCATATCCTCCTGCACATGACTTGCATCATGGAGTAATTTTTTATCAAAGGGAATATTCTCCTCGTTCTGGTGCTCCTTGATGTAGTCGGCCAGTTCATTGGCCAGAATATACCCCTTCAAATCCCTTTTGGAGTCGGTCATAAATATTCCGGAGAGACCGTTTTTCCTGATTTTCCGGAGGATGGTCCGGGGGCCGTCACCGGTGAAAGCAATTTCTTTAGCCGGCTGCATGATGGTTCCTGCAGTCAATACTGCCGCACGATCCATATCCTCGACAAACGCTTTTACATAATCATCAACCGGACTGGAGATAATTTCTTCAGCAGAACCGATCTGAACAATGCGGCCGTCTTTCATGATGGCAATCCGGTCACCGAGCCGAAAGGCCTCATCCAGATCATGAGTCACGAATAATATCGTTTTCTTCATGCTGGATTGCAGCTCGAGGAGCTCATCCTGCATTTGCCGCCTGATCAGCGGATCAAGAGCACTGAAAGCCTCATCCATTAACAGGATATCGGCATCTACGGCCAGTCCCCGGGCCAGGCCAACACGTTGCTGCATCCCTCCTGATAACTGTGATGGGTAACTCTCTTCGTTTCCTTTCAATCCCACCTGTTCAATTATTTTCCGTGCCTTCTCCTGCCGAACCTCTTTCTCAACACCCTGAAGTTCCAAACCAAACTCAACATTTCCAAGTACCGTCCTGTGGGGTAAAATGGCGAAGTTCTGAAATACCATCCCGCAGAAGTTGTTTCGGCGAAATTCGCGGAGTTCTTTCTGGTTCAGTTTTACGATATCGGTTCCATGTATAACAATTTCACCCCTGGTCGGCTCATGCAAACGATTCACAAGACGCTGAAGCGTGGATTTCCCGCTTCCGGAGAGCCCCATCAGTACAAATATTTCCCCCTCTTTTACCGTAAAATTGACATCGTCTACTCCTACGACCTGCTTGTATTCATCCAGGATCTCATCCTTTGATTTGCCTTCGTTGAGCGCCTGAATCGCTCTGTCGGGTTTGTCCCCAAAAATTTTGTACAGATTTTTAACTGTAATTACATCGCTCATAAACGTAACTGTGTAGAGTGAGTTCTCTTCCGTTGATTACTGATCCGGATGGCATGATATCGATAACCCTCCGTTGGGAATGTACAACCGTCCGGATCAAAAAATAAAAATGGCGCACCGGATCAGGATGCGCCATAAAGATGATTCAAATTAGTTCAGCCATTCCTGAACACGGTCAGGATTTTCGGAGATCCACTGCCGTGCCGCATCATATGGCTCCATTCCTTCTTCGATATAGACCATCACTTCTCCCATCTCTTCCGGAGTCCAGAAGAAATTATCAAGGAAATTATAGACAGCAGGATGTCGTTCCTGCAGATCAGGAGTAACAATGGTAGCAATATGTTCGGCATCACCAAAGACGTTGAGCGGATCGTCAAGGTATTTCAGATCATGTGCGGCAAACTTCCAGTGGGGAGTCCAACCGGTAACCACAATCCACTCATCCCGGTTAATGGCCCGTTCGAGAGCTGCTGTCATGGCAGCATCAGATCCTGAAATCAGGTCAAAATCAAGACCATACTCTTCTAAGGCATCTTCACTGGCAGCCATCAGGCCGGCACCGGGATCGATACCGGTAATCTGACCACCAAATTCATCCGCATAGTCATTGAGTTCATCAATGCTGTTTACGGTTACATAGGAGGGGACAACCCAGCCAATCTTGGCACCTTCCAGGTTGGGACCGAGATTTACAATATCATCCTGGGTCTGCTCCAGATAGGCCTCGTGTGTTCCAGGCAACCATGCAGAGGTAATTGCATCGAAGTCACCCCGTGCCATTCCTGTCCACATGGGTCCGGCATCTACTGCTGTAAGGTTTACTTCATAACCCAGTTCATCTTCGATGATGGCAGCAACAACATGGGTAGAAGCAATCTCGGAATCCCACTGTACGTAACCCAGTTCAATGGCATCTGATTCTACTTCACAAGCCTGCAGGCCGACGAGTGCCGCAACACCAACTATCAGCGCGGACCAGCCGGCTTTCCATACGGAGGTAATTTTGCGCGTTTGCATATCTGTATCCTCTTGTTTCGTTTGAAAATAAAACCGCAACTGAAGATCAGCTGCAGATAATGCGATGCCGGCACCTGCCGGTATGACACATGCCGGCACAGAATGTTATTCTATTATCAGAAGTAGTATCCGATATTGATATTAAATCGCAAGTTCCAGTCAAGGTCCTCGGCAGGGATCGGGACTCCGTTGCCATCAAGATGGCCGGCTCCCAGTCCGGTTCCAAAACTATCGGTCAGCCACGGTTGGTTTTTACCCATGGCAAAATCGACATAGGTAAAGATGCCGCCGGCGGATATCAGAAAGCCCGGAACCAGCATGTGGGTATCCTCGAAATCATAGGATTGCCCGTTCAGAGCTTCGATCTGACCATCCTTGGTCATGTAGGAGTAATTAATGTATGGCTGGATATTTGAGATGGGGCCCCAGGATACGTCATGGGAATAGGCAACACCGGCGGTCAGAATATTACCGCGGGCAGCAACACCATCTCCGTAATAGGGATCGCCGTAGGCGCCCATCTGCACACGATCCAGCGTATTACCGGCATCGTCTTTCGCGGCATAGTCGTAATCGATGAACTGCAGTATGATGTTGAACTGATTCAGGTTGATGTCGGAGTGAACCGCCAGTGCGTGGCCGTACTCGGTTTCATCCAGTACAGCGTTGTACAGTCCCTGCAATTGTCCGGAAGCTCCGATCTCGATGTCGGGCGTCACCATGTAGGCGGCACGGACGTTAAACTGATTAAGTTCCCGGAGGCTGGATGCCACACCCGTTGAAGAGAGATCCCCCGCATCATCCGGAATCACGTTGTAGGAGTAGGTACCGGCTCCAGGTCCGCCGAAAGATGCCTGTCCGTATGCGGGACCGGCCGGTTCTGCCTGACGGAAGTAGGCAACCATGATGTTCAGATCATCGGTAGCATCATAACTGAACTTCACACCCATGTTGTGATCGTCTTCCAGTCCGAGGTAATAAGGCAGGTTGAACCACCAGCTGTGGGAGTTGTACATCAGGTTACCGAATGGCACCTGGGTTACACCAAGCTCCATGTTCAACTTATCGGTGAAGTCATAACCCAACCAACCGTGTTTCAGGAAGTGGGTGTTGAATGTGGGATAGAAGCGGTACTCAAAATTGAGTGAAACGCCGGCCATCTGGCCACTTACATTCAACCGCCAGGTATCGATGGTAGCGGAAGTACTTGTTGCCGAACGATCCCCTTCGTAAAACGTGCTGAGGATGTTGTAGCGCAGTGCTCCGCCAATCGTAAATCCGTCTTCATCCTGTGCCGTTGAAGTGGTTTTGAGATTGGACGTTGCATATGCGGCACTGGGTGCAAAACTGTTGGTTGTTAGACGCAGGTCGGACCCAACACCCGGCGTTGCTGCATGAACATTGAACAACGCCATACCTAAAATGAATACTGTTAGAAAAAGTTTGGTAATAACTTTCATAGATTTACTCCTTGTTTTTTTGATATTAACATTTTCTGTTTCAAGGATACCAGTAATTTGTTAGATCATTATTTATTGATATATGAAACCAGAAAATGAACAGAGATACCATATCACAAAATTCCATCCCCAAAAAGAGGACAAAAATTAGACCGGCACCCCTTTTTGTTACACCATGTTAACATAGAAAAAGTTTATTTCATTCAAAAGGGTGCTCCACTTTATACAAAAAGCCCTTCCATAACACAAGAATTGTCATGGATAATTACCAAATACTGGCCAGACAGTTAGGTATAACCATTTATAATCGGGTAATCTATTCGTGCGGAAATATCAATAAAAATTACTACATAGTTGAGCAGTATTTTTACAATGATTATAATTTCATAATTATTACTGAGGGGAATTATGACGCCATTCTGTAAACATTCCTGTATTATTGCAGAATGATGTATTACAAGGAAGGTATACAATTATTTCAGAAACAGAATGACCGGAGTCGGCTTCAGCAATCTAAACAGAAGCTTCGGCAATCAAAACAGAAGCGGCAGGCGATTTCAGGTCACAATCTGCTTACGGATCTCGGAATGGGGCACGCTTCCGAGGACACAGCGGCCTTTTTTTCTGTAGGAGAGCCGCACTCCCATCGCCTGTTCATCCTGTTCCAGGACAGTATGATTCAATGATTTTTCCAGAAAATCGTAGAGTTGTTTCCGGAATCCGCTCTCTTCATATAAATAGTAGTAGGCCCACGTACCTTTTTTTTTGACTTTCAGCAATCCTGCTTGCTTTAACAATCTGATATGGCGGGAAACCTGATACTGTGGCAGGCCCAACGCATCAACCAGTTCACAGACACACAGCGCCTGATGGGTGCGCGTAAACAGCGCCATAATTCTCAGACGATTCTCATCCCCGAGTGCTTTGAATGCCAATACCAGTGAATCCATATCAGTGGAGTGGATGAAACGGTGGATGAATCCGGCAGGCGCCATCGGCACACCTCCAAAAAGAAATGTGCCGACCTTGCCTTATCGGAATGTTCAACAGGCCGGAATCAGGTAAAACCTCATACCGGATTATCGGCCATTTAGGTTATTTATTTCTCGTTTTTTAACCGGATCGCCACCTGAGCTGCCGCCAGGCGTGCAATCGGTACACGGAACGGTGAACAGGAGACGTAACTCAAGCCCATCTTGTGACAGAAAGCAATGGAATCCGGATCACCGCCATGCTCGCCGCAGATACCAAGTTTGATATCCGGCTTGGACATTCGGGCCAGATCCACCGCTTCGGAGATCAGTTTTCCTACGCCCTTCTGATCCAGTGTCTGGAACGGATCATTGAGCAGAATTTTTTTCTCCAGATAGTAGGGCAGGAATTTGCCGATATCGTCGCGGCTGTAGCCGAATGTCATCTGGGTGAGGTCATTGGTTCCGAACGAGAAGAAGTCGGCCTGCGGCGCGATTTCATCTGCCACCAGAGCGGCACGCGGTACTTCGATCATGGTGCCAATCTGATAATCAACCCGGGTGCCTTTCTCTTCAAACACCTTTTCGGCTGTTTCCTTGATTACGGCTTTCTGATCTGCCAGTTCTTCACCGGAACCAACCAGCGGAACCATAATTTCCGGGAACACCTTGCCGCCCTTTTCATTTACTTCGATGGCCGCTTCCAGAATGGCGCGGGTTTGCATTTCGGTAATTTCCGGGAAGGTGATTCCAAGACGGCAGCCTCGATGGCCCAACATGGGATTGGCCTCCTGCAGGACGGCCACTTTCTCTTTCACTTTCCGGTACGGTATTTTGAACTGGTCCGCAAGTGCTTTCATATCTTCCTCATTGTGCGGAAGAAATTCATGAAGTGGCGGATCGAGGAGACGAACGGTGACAGGATCTCCATTCAATGCTTCATAAATACCCTTGAAATCTTCTTTCTGATATGGAAGAAGTTTTTCCAGTGCTTTTCTGCGTTCGGTTTCATTATCGCTCATGATCATACGGCGAACATCAACGATCCGCTCCCCTTCGAAGAACATGTGCTCTGTACGGCACAAGCCGATTCCTTCAGCACCAAATTCTTTGGCTTTGAGGGCATCTTCCGGACGGTCGGCATTCGTGCGGATTTTCATATCGCGGAATGTATCCACCCATCCCATGAATTTTTTGAAATCGGCACTCAATTTTGGCGGGATCAGGGGGAGCTGTCCGAGTACCACTTCCCCGGTGGTTCCATTTATAGATACCCAGTCTCCCTGATGTACGGTGTGGGTTCCATCGGTCAGGCTTTTGTGCTTGTAATTGATGACGATATCATCACAACCGACTACGCAGGGTTTTCCCCAACCACGTGCGACAACTGCCGCATGGCTGGTCATACCGCCACGGGAGGTGAGAATCCCCTCGGAGGCGTGCATTCCGCCGACATCATCGGGGCTGGTCTCAATACGTGCCAGAATCACTTTTTCGCCGGCCAGTTGAGCATCTTCTGCCTCCTGGGAGGTAAAATAGATCCGGCCGACCGCGGCACCCGGAGATGCGGGCAACCCAACACCGACAACCGTTTTTTCCTGTTTGGCTTTGTCATCAAACTGCGGATGCAATAGCTGGTCGAGCTGGGCGGTTGTGACGAGTTTACTCACAGCCACTTCTTTGGATACCACTTCATCTTTTACAAAATCGACAGCTATTTTGAGTGCTGCCGGCCCGGTTCGCTTACCGCTTCGGGTCTGCAGGATGTAGAGTTTCTCTTCCTGAATGGTGAATTCGATATCCTGCATATCCTGGTAGTGCTGCTCCAGCTTTTGGGTAAGTCCCTCGAGCTCATCATACACTTTCGGCATCGCCTTTTTTAAATTGCTGATGGGCTCGGGAGTCCGGGTTCCGGCTACCACATCCTCGCCCTGGGCATTTTTCAA
>SLLW01000026.1 GCA_007133875.1 Balneolales bacterium
CATATGATTTACAACAGGAATCCATGGCTTTGCTGGAAGCTATGGTGGATATCAACCTGGAAGTAGCTGACAATGAAGTTAATGCCGCAACCACCCAGTCTTTTTTCATCAGGACCATGACCCTCATTGGATTGGTGCTTGGCGTCGCACTTGCTATCGGATTGGGTGTATTCATAAGTCGTTCCATAAACAATGCATTGCGACGAATCATCGACGGTTTGAGCCGTGGAGCGGAACAGGTTAACGCCTCCTCCATCCAACTTTCAAGCTCAAGTCAGGATCTGTCCGAAGGTGCCAGCGAACAGGCCGCCGGTCTGCAGCAAACAACATCCTCACTTGAAGAGATGGCTACACAGACCAGGCAAACAGCAGAAAATTCCGGTCAGGCCGAACAAGCCATGAAAGAAACCCAACCGAGGGTTCAAAAAGGCATGGACGCGATGCAACGCATGAACGAACAGATGGATGGTATCCGACAATCCTCAGAGGAAACTTCCAAAATCATTAAAACCATTGATGATATTGCATTCCAGACCAACTTGCTGGCCCTGAATGCCGCCGTAGAAGCCGCTCGCGCCGGGGAAGCAGGCAAAGGATTCGCTGTTGTCGCCGAGGAGGTCCGCAACCTGGCACAGCGTAGTGCTGAGGCAGCTCGTACCACCTCAGAGCTGATTGAAAATTCACAGAAAAATACCGAGGCCGGAACCACCATGGCAGCAGAGGTATCCGAACATCTGGTGGAGATCAAAAACAGCGTCAATAACGGCAGTGAGCTTGTTATTGAAATTGCTGCTGCAGCTAAAGAACAATCCACCGGTATTGATGAATTGAACTCGGTCATGCGTGAAATGGACAAGGTAGTCCAGAATAATGCCTCAGGCTCTGAGGAGACCGCCAGCTCATCTGAGGAATTATCCTCCCAGGCAGCCGAGCTTAAACGCATGGTTGACGAGCTGACAGCCCTGGTCGGAAAAGCCGAAAATGGTGATGATCATCAAAGTCACGATTACAGGTCCCGTGTCACCGATCCGGTGAAAGGTCGTAAATACAATAGCCATAATGGCTATAACCATGCATCAAATGGGCACTATACCAACGGAAACACCAAAAACTCAAAAAATAAGCACTCCGAGAAGTCATCGACTTCAGGTTATGGGCAAAGCTCAAAGCAAGCCTCAGATGTCATTCCATTCGATGATGATGACCTCAGCGAGTTCTGAAATAGCAACCGGCTACCTAAAAACCGTTCATTCCCAATAAGGTTTTTTAAAAAACCTTAAAATCCCTCACCACCCACATCCAAAAGCCCTTGTATCACAATATTTTACAGTGATGCAGGGCTTTTTTTTATTTTCCGCATTTACGTACTTGCTTCTGTCCGTGACAGCTCTATGTCAACCGGCAAAGGAGCCTTCATTCGCATAACGCCCACCCATGCTGATTCGGGAAAACCGTCTGTCATACAGCGAATTTGGCATAGTACTGCTATACACCGGAATAATCATATCTTCCATAATATCACTATCAATCTTAGTCTTACTCTGCAGAGTTATGATACTTGAACCCGAAGTTCTCCTCTCTTATCGTAAACAGCTTTTTGATTGCCTGGTGGAAGGCGATCTGAAAAACGCACTGGAATTGGCTCCAAACCTCTCCAGCGGACGAGTTGCCGAGCTCCTCACTGAGTGTGAAAACGATATCATCATTCCTTTTATGGAACAGCTTGATGAGAATCTCGCAGCGGATATTCTCAGCAAACTGCCCAGAGAGATGGCTGCCGAAATTATCCGGATGATTGACCCTGAAATTTCGGCTAAACTGATGGACCGTGTTCCGGTGGATGATGCGGCCGATATCATCGCATTGCTGGATGAGGATGAGGCGAAAGAACTGCTTGAGAGCGTGAATCCTGATTTTGAAAAGGTTATTCGTAACCTGATGCATTACGAGGAAGATACCGTGGGATCGGTGATGAACACCTACTATATAGCCGTTCGTGAGAATACGACCGTTGGACAAACTTTGAAGGCGATGAAGGATGCTCCGAACAGGATTCAGAACCGAGCCTATGTCTATGTGGTCGACAACAAAGGTCGGCCGCAAAGTGCCGTATCCATGAAAGATCTGTTGCGAACCGATCCCGGTAAACCGATTACGGAGATCGCTTCAAAAGATATTGTAGTCGTGCACGTTAGCGACCCTGCCATTGATGCGGCACAACTTCTCAGGTACCGCCGATACCAGATGATCCCGGTTACCAATGACGCAAATGTGCTCGTGGGGGTCCTCTTGCTTGATGATGCCATCGACATTCTCTCCGAAAATCTGGCTGACCAGTTCGCACAGATGGGTGCCGCTTCGGCGGATGAATCCTTTTACACCACACCGGTCAATTCTGTAAAAAAGCGCCTCCCCTGGATGGCAGGAAACATTTTCCTGAACCTCGGCGCCGTAGCAGTTATTTCATCATATGAGTCGACTATTGAAGCCGTTGCTGCTCTTGCCATCTTCCTCCCGATGATCACCGATATGGGCGGAAACGTTGGAATTCAGGCACTCTCGGTATCCATCCGCAGCCTTGCCCTTGGGGAAGTGAGAATCAGCCAATACCTGAAAGCAGCAAAAAAGGAGATTGTTGTCGGCCTGATCAACGGGCTTCTGCTTGGAACGCTTTTCACAGTGATCGCAATTCTCCTTCAGGGCAATCCCGTTTTGGGGATGGTTGCCGGTATCGCCCTGGGCTGCAACGTACTGATTGCCGGCATCATCGGAGGTACACTGCCATTCATAATCAAACGCTTTGGCGGTGACCCGGCTCTGATGACCGGCCCGGTTCTTACCACCATCACAGATATCACAGGAGTGAGTATCTATCTGGGGCTAAGCACCTTGTTCCTGGCAAGCCTGATCGGATGATGATGTGAGAACGCCAACCCGGCAGTTCCTGCAATTTTCTTGCTAAATTCGGGAAATAAATGCCTTTTTTTGCCTACGGGTCTTTATTATAACAGAAAGCATCACCCTCATGATAACCTGCATGGAAAAACGAGAACGCGATATGAGCACTTCCAGTAATCCAAATAATATCGTTTTTGTAGATGGATGCCGCATCCCGTTTCAAAAACCGGCTACCGGCTACCGGCATTTCAAGGTTCAGGATCTCGCCCGGTTTGCCATTCGCGGTCTTCTGGACCGGACCAGGATCCATCCGGACGAAGTGGACCACGTTATTTTCGGATCGGTCACACCCACTTTTTCTGATGATAACCCCGCACGTACAGCGGCACTGGGTGCCGGACTGCCCGCAACCGTACAGGCCCACACCGTAACCATGTCGTGCCTCTCATCAAACCAGGCAATCACAAGCGGCATCGAAAAAATCATGACCGGTCAGGCCGAAGTTGTTATAGCCGGAGGTGCCGATATCTCTTCCGGAGCTATTCAGCGTTTTCTTCGGTACGAGCAAAAAAGCAAGGAAACAACCGGTCCAACGGGAAAATCCAGAGGGTGGATGAGTCAGATCCGTTCATTCCGGCCATCCGACCTGCTGCCCAACACCGAAACCGGGCATCCGCCTGCGGTTGCACCGGGCATATCTGTTGCATCCGACACCGAACGTGCCGACCGGATTGCCTCGCTCTTTGGGGTATCCCGTGAGATTCAGGATGCCTATACCGTCCGGTCCCGCCAAAGTGCCATCAAGGCCGAAAACAGCCCTGAATTGAACGATGAACGGATCCCTGTTGCCGGCCCGCCCGACTTCACCCCTGTCACCAGTGATAACGGGTGTTACGAAGACAGCACACCCGAAAAACTTGCGAAACATAAACCGATTCACAACCCTCATCACAGCACCGTCACAAAAGGCAACTCTGCAATCACCACCGACGGAGCTTCCGCGGTACTTATCATGACCCGGAGCAAAGCTGATGAACTGGGATTTGCCCCTCAGGTTGAGCTGAAATCATACGTGTACACCGCTGCAAGTGTTACCCGGGAACAAAAACAGGACAGCACCGAACATGCGGTTTCCCGGGATGACTCGGTACCTGAGGCCCGGCCCGGCCAGTATCCCGGTGCGGCATTGGCTATTCCAAAACTTCTTGACCAGAACAGGATTACACTTTCAGATATTGATGTTTTTGAAATTCATGAAGCCAGTGCCGCGGAAATCCTTGGCCTGCTTTCCGCTTTGTCGGATGACGAATTCGCAAATAAGCAACTCGGCAAGAAGGAAGCGATCGGCTCCATCCCCATGAAAAAACTGAATCCGTCAGGCGGAACACTGGCCATCGGACACCCGCCATCTGCCACCGGTACCCGCCTGGTCACGACAGCCGCCCACAGGCTGAGCAGGGAAAAGGGAAAACTGGCACTGATTGCCTCCGGAACGGCGGACGGGATGGGCCATGCCATGCTGCTTGAGAAAATCATCCCTAACCAATAATTCCCGGGAGGATTATGAAAACGTTGACGCTACATTATGATCAGGATCTTGCGATGGTCACCATCGACCTTCAAAGCAGCCGGCGTAATGTGATTAACCGTTCCCTGATATCCGAGTTCGAATCGCTCCTGGATCGCATCGAACAACATGATGGGCTTTCGGCGGTCATCATCAGAAGTGGCAAAAATAACAGTTTTATCGCCGGGACTGACCTGAACCTGTTTTCTGATTTTAAAAAACCAGGAGACGCACTTGCGTTCTGCGGGGAAATCAACCACTTGTTGAACCGGCTGAGCACACTTTCACTCCCTGTCATTGCCGCCATTCATGGACACACGGCAGGTGGCGGACTTGCATTGGCACTGGCCTGTGATTACCGGATTGCAACCAGCCATACCGCAACGCGATTCGGCTTTCCGGAAGTAACACTTGGCCTGTGTCCGGGTGGTGGCGGCACCCAGCGTCTGCCCGAAATTGTCGGCCTTACAAACGCACTCCCCCTTTTGCTTACCGGCAAATATATTCTTGCTCAGGAAGCGCTGGCCATCGGCCTGGTCGACGAACTGATTCACGAATTCGGCCTGGTTGATGCGGCAAAAACGGCAGCGCGAAAACTCCCCCGAAAATCATCAACACGCAGCAGAAAGCTCTTCTCCCGCACATCCCGCTTTTTTGAAACCAACCCGGTAAGCCGTCGGGTGATTCTATCTCAGGCCGCAAAAGCGGTACAATCACAAACCAGAGGCAGTTACCCGGCACCCCACGTGATACTCAGCTGCGTGCGTTACGGCATACAGCACGGAATGGAAAAAGGAATAGCTTTTGAAGCTCAGATGTTCGACCAGCTGGCCATGACCGACGAGTCACGCCAGTTGATCAGCACCTGTCTCACCCGGAAATCGGCCCGGAAAAACCCGTCAAAAGCCAGGCCGGCGGATGTTCGTCGCATCGGTGTCCTCGGTGCCGGATTGATGGGATCCGGTATTACTTCTATCAGTATCCGAAATGGATTTGATGTAACACTCAAAGACCAGGATTACCCCTCTGCAGCCCTGGGTAAACAGAAAGTCTGGAAAGATCTTGAACCGGACATCACGCGGGGCATTCTCACAGAACAAGAACGTGAACGGATGCTCTCCGGAGTCCGGCTCACCGACAATTACTGCGACCTTCGGCATCTTCCGTTGATTATAGAGGCTGTGTTTGAGGATCTCCCGACCAAACATGCCGTTCTCAAGGAGGCCGAGTCGGTGATGCCGGAGGATGCCGTTTATGCAACAAATACCTCCGCCATTCCCATAGCCGATATTGCAAAAGCCGCAAAACACCCCGAACGGGTCATTGGCATGCACTACTTCTCCCCGGCCCAAAAAATGCCGTTGCTGGAGATCATCAAGGGGGAAAAGACAGACGAATCCGCGGTTGCAACGGCATGTGATGTCGGTATCAGGCAGGGCAAATATGTGATCGTCGTCGGTGATGCTCCCGGTTTTTATGTAACACGGATGCTCGTCCCGATGATCAACGAGGCGATGTTGCTGATTGAAGAAGGAGCCGATATCCGTATCATCGACACGGCCATCATGAATTTCGGATTCCCGGTCGGCCCGGTAACGCTCGTGGATGAAGCGGGTATTGATGTCGTGTCCCATGTCAATGAAATGGTACAACCCGTATTCAGTAAACGGGGTATCCGCATTTCTCAGGCGATCCACCGGTTACAAGAAGCCGGATTTGCCGGAAAAAAGAACCGGCGTGGATTTTATGATTACCGCAACAGGAAAAAACTGCTCAATGAAGAGATTTACCCCTATTTCGGAGGAGCCGGCAGAAAAGATTTCTCCCTGGATGACATCACCGAACGGATCACATTGGTGATGCTCAACGAAGCGGTGTATTGTCTGCAGGAGGGCATTCTCAGAGATCCGAAGGACGGGGACATTGGTGCGGTCATGGGCATGGGATTTCCCGCTTTTCTCGGCGGACCGTTCCGTTTTATTGATACGCAAGGCTTGAAAACAATTTGGGATCGTTTGTCTTATCGTCAGAGTCTGCACGGCGGGCGATTCAAACCGGCTCAACTGCTCGCCGACCGGATGAAACAGCAAAAAACGTTTCACCAGTAAAAGCCGGATGGGTCCGGAATTTCAGGTATGGCTCCACAAGCGGCGACATGCCTGCCCGGGGTTTTGTAGGACCCCCGTAAAAAGCGTATATTTTGTAGTTAATCTCCCAATAACATCATCACACAATCATTAATACCTATTTGATATGAATACCATGATTATGCTTTTTGCTACTGATCCGGA
>SLLW01000352.1 GCA_007133875.1 Balneolales bacterium
CAATTAACCGGATACCTGAAAACCTGCCCCTGGCGCGTAATGGCAGCGGTGTTGCTTGGATCAGGAACCATTCTTGCTGGGGTGGGGCTACTTGCCACTTCCGGTTATCTGATATCAGCATCAGCCCTGCAGCCCCCAATACTTGATCTGATGATCATCTTTGTCTCGGTCCGTTTTTTCGGGATCAGCAGAGCAGTATTGCGTTACCTGGAGAGGCTGTTGTCACATGATATCACATTTCGACTTCTGAAGCAGTTTCGAGTCACTTTTTTCAGGGTACTGAACCGGCTTCCGGCAGCATACATGCAGGGGTTCCGGTCCGGATCACTGCTATCTTCGGTCACAGCAGATGTAGATGAGCTGCAGAATTTTTACGTTCGGGTATTCACACCGGCCGTTGTTGCCCTTGTGGCCTCATCTTTCACGATCTGGTTTTTGTACGGATTCAGTCCGCCGGCAGCCTGGATTACACTTGTGATGCTGGTAATAAATGGGGTGGGAGTGCCGGTAATTATGAGAAAATTGGCCGGAGGACTCGGACAGCAACAGGTTGATCTGAGGAGCAGATTGCATGAATCCTGGGTGGAACAATCGCAGGGAGCCGAGGAAATCAGGCTGTTCGGGCTTCGTAATAAAAAGCGGAACCAGGTTGCATATCTCTCGGAGAAGATTGGCGAACTGGAGATCCGGCAATCCAAAATCACCGGACTGCAGGATAGTCTGGCAAACTGGATGATGTATGTTGCGGTTTTTCTATCACTCATTGCCACTGTTCCTCTCATCGTCACCGGGGAACTTGCGGGGGTTATGCTGGCTATGATACTGCTTGCCATAATGGGATCCTTTGAGGCGACCCAAAATATGGGGACGGCATTTCAATATCACGAGGCAACAGAAAGTGCGGCAGAAAACCTGTTTGGACTGGAAGGGAAGACTAATCACGGGCAAGAAGAACCGGTAACCACACGGAACGGTTCTGGGAATGATATACCCGTCACTTTTTCAGGGGTGCATTTTGCATATGATGGTGCAACGGTTTTGAATAATATTGATTTCACCATGGAAAAAGGGACCCATACTGCCGTAGTTGGTCCGACCGGTTGTGGGAAGAGTACCCTCGTAAATCTGCTTTTGCGATTTTATGAGCCTCACGGAGGACGTATTTTATTCAATGGCAGACCGATACAGGATGTTGACGAAGCGTTCATCAGGTCAGAGATTTCTGTCGTGGATCAAGAGACATATCTGTTTAACGACACGTTGCGCAATAATCTGCTGATGGCGCGGCCCGATGCGAATGACCAGCAGATCATGGATGTTCTTGCACAGGCAGCGTTGGAAGATTGGTTCAATAATCAGCCAGATGGGCTGGATACGGTCATCGGAGAGCATGGCCGGTCCATGAGTGGTGGTGAACGTCAGCGGCTTGCCCTTTCGCGCGCGATGTTGAAAAACTCAGACATTTGGGTGTTGGATGAGCCGACGGCCAATATGGATACCATCACCGAAAAACAACTGCTTCGGACTATCCGGAAATTCACCCGTGGTAAAACCGTTCTCTGGATTACACACAGACTTGTGGATATGGATCACTACGATCAAATTCTGGTAATCTCGCAAGGACAGGTACTTCAAAAAGGAAAGCACTTCACCTTGGCTCAGCAGAAAGGGTGGTACCAAACCATATTGGCGTTGCAGCAGAATATTTTACTTGCTGATAACGGGACGCAAAGCAAATAAAAAAGTCGGGCTGAATAAAAAAGGAAGCAACCCTGTTTGCTAAAGTTACCCATCGTCAACAAAGGGGAAATCTAGCAGCGAGCGTGAATGCAGGTGCACTGAAACGTAAAGCTGTACAACATTAAAAACAGATGCAACTTTAATCCATCGAGTAGGGGTTGCTGTCAGCTATACGCTGATACTCGATGTATTCATCCGGTGTTAAATCTGCAAACATATAGTTGAGAGGATCAACGGACCGGCCATTTCGTCTTACTTCATAGTGGAGGTGCGGACCACTTGTAACTCCTGAGTTACCGCTTTTGGCAATAAGCTGACCCCGTTTGACTTTGTCACCGGGGCTAAGACCATCTTCGATTCTTGAAAGGTGGGCATATCGGGATTCATATCCGTGTCCGTGGTCGATGACGACCATAAGGCCGTAAGTGCCTCTTCTTCTGGTCGATTTAATGACACCATCTCCTGTTGCATGAATCGGTGTTCCAATCCGTGCACGGAAATCAACACCTTCATGCATTCGCTGATACCCGAGTACCGGATGACGCCTCATTCCGTAGCCACTTAGAATAATACCATTGAGTGGCCGGATTGCCGGAATATTTTGCATCAACTCTTTATTCTCATTGTAGTGGGCTTTGATCTCTTCAAAGCTCACTTCCTGGATATTGATGCGCCGCTCAATGCTTTCCAGGTTACTTGCTGTCCAGCGTAAAATATCCGATGCATTGGCACTGTATACATCGAACTCGGCATGCATATCGGCACCGCCGACGCCCGCCTGGCGCTCATCCTCCGAAATCGGGTCAATTCCCAGCACCGTACGATACAGTTCATTGTCGGTATTAGCGATTTCCGACATTTTATGGTCCAGCTTCACAATAGTTTGACGGGTCTCTTCCAGTTGCTCATAGAGAGCCCGGTTTTCTGCTTTCAAAGCAATTTCGGCCGGGGATCCTACAGTAAATGCAAGAATGGATATGGACAGGGCGCTGATTACAGTGCCACAGAGAATCCAAAGACTTAGCGTATAGATGACCTTTTCAGATGTGCGATATTCTACAGGAATGAATTCACACTCTTTGTCATCATAAAAGAAATAATTATTCAAAACGTAAATGGTTATTGTACTTCGTGATTGTTGTTACCGACAGACAATCAGTCGTATGTTAAATTTCTGCTTTTGAATTATTTATCCATTAACCTCAATACTATTATCGACCGCAATATAAGAATAATTTAATAATTCATATCATGAAAAGCCATTACTCGAGATCACTCTCAAAATAATCCACTGCACGCTGTATGACAGGGCTTTTCGATTTTCTGGAAGCTATTTTTTTCTGGATATTGTTTTGAAATGTTTTCGCGGAGTCATATCCGTAATTTCGAAGAAGATGATTCATCGCGATTACTTCGGCAATCACCGTGATATTTTTCCCGGGTGTGATCGGCAGGTTGATTGTGGGAATATCGATTCCGAGTACGGAAGTCGTTTCCCGGTTTAATCCTGTACGATCAACATGTTGTGACTCGTCCCAAAGGCTCAGTTCCAGTATCACTTCCAATCGTTTTTGGTATCGGATTGCACGTATTCCGAACATAGACATTACATCGACAATTCCCAAACCCCTGATTTCCATAAAATGTTTATTCAGTTCGGTGGGTGATGCGATAAGGATATTGCTTTTTTTTGTGAGGATAATCACGTCGTCGGATACAACACGATGTCCACGCTCAACCAAATCAAGCGCCACCTCGCTTTTTCCAATGCCAGATTTGCCGGATATCATAATTCCAACTCCGTATACATCCACCATGGATCCGTGGACCATGGTTTGTACGGCAAATTGATCCTCCAGAAAATCACGGACCAGGAACATGAACCTGGTAGTTTCCATTGGAGTCTGGAACACCGGGATTTCCGCTTTTTCAGCCATTTTAAGATAGGAGTCCGGAAGCTCATTATTATCGGTCAAAAAAATGACCGGTATGGGAAATCTGGTTATTTCCAGGAAAGCTTTCTCGCATTTTTTCTGGCCTATATGCTCGATATACTGACTTTCGCTGTTACCTATTACCTGAATCCGGTGATGTGTGAACAGATCGACGTAGCCGGCCAGTGCCAGGCCGGGGCGGTGCAGGTCGGTGTCCGTGATTAATCGGTCATCACATGAGTGCTCAGATGCACAGGATACAATTTTTAGATTCAGTTGTTTTCGCAACTGTTCTATCAGAAAGGTGACAGTAATATGCTCCTTTCTTGGAATAGTCTGCAGGTCTTTGAATGGCATAATTTCTTTGATCAGGTTGTTGTCCATCGTGCCAGGCCGATGGTATTACCAAGATTAGCGGGAGGAGCGCTTGTTTTTGTATTTCAGAAGCTGCCTGCGAATGCTGTCTACGGCTGAGCGGAGTGCCTGTTCATACGCAGGGCCTGTTTCTGTTGCATTCAGCAAATCACGCTTCACTTTCACCGTCAGTTCGGCACGTGCAGGTGATTCATCATCAGGAGTTGGTTCCAGGACAATATCACAGCTCAGAATTCCATCATAAAATTTGGTCAATTTGCCGACTTCCTCGTCAGCAAATTGTTGAAGAGTGGTGCTTGCATTAAATTTTCGGGCAGTGAAATTGATGTTCATTATAGAATCCCGGTTTGGTTATTGATTTGAGTATGTCAGGAGAAATATCTGATTATATCTGTAAAAACAAAACAGCAGATCGGTTTACTTCTCATCCGTTGTGCCCGCTCTGGGATGGGCCGTACCATAAATTTTACGCAGATGCTCCACACTTGTTCCGGTATAAATTTGTGTCGCAGAGAGATCGGCATGCCCCAGGAGCTCTTTGATGACCCGTATCCCGGCCCCCCGATCCAGAAGATGGGTGGCGAAACTGTGTCGAAGAACATGGGGGCTCTTGCGACTAATTTCACTGACACGTGACAAGTAGGTTTTAACTTTACGCTGGATCAATCTGGGATAAATGCGTCGTCCGGAATCTGTAAGAAAAAGTGCCCGGACATCATCCTGCTGGCTTTTATTTCCGATGAGGGTGGGGCGCTCATTGAGGTAAATTCTTAGAGCCTTCTCCGCTACGGAGCCAAATGGAATGATGCGTTCGCGGGATCCTTTTCCACGAACTTTGACACGGCGATGATCTAAATCGATATCCTGCATGTTCAAACCGACTAATTCAGAGAGCCGCATTCCCGTGCTATAGAGTATTTCAAGAAAGGCAAGGTCCCGTTTGCCACCGGCAGTATCAGTAGCGACCGAAGCCATCATCTCGGTGATATGGTCAGCCTGTACGGTCTGCGGGAGGCGGTGCTCCTTTTTGGGGATCATCAGTAGCTGAGCCGGGTTATGATAAATTTCTCCCCGTTTGTAGCAGAATTTTAAAAATGACCGGACGGATGCGGTCTTTCTGGCGAGCGTGGTTTTGGCAAGTTTTGCCTGCATGAGTGACCCGAGCCAAAGGCGAATGACCAATCTGTCAATTCGGCGGTATTCGATGTTTTCTGTGTTGGTATCCCACTGTTCGCAACAAAATTGCAGGAACTGTGTGATATCACGGCGATAAGCTTCAATCGTTTTTGGAGAGGCGTTCCGTTCGACTTTAAGATACCTGACGAACCGGGATAAAAGGGTAAAATCGCTCATGAATGGATATTTCTATGTACATAACGTATACATGTTAACATACAAGATAGCAATTGCCATACTTCAATAATAGTTCAATGTTCACAAGTATTAAGAAAATAAAATGTAAGGATTCTGTTCTTTCCTGCTCTATTTAAGTGCTTTGTCTTGGGTTACTAAGTGTCTGATATTCGAAACAATAACCGCAAACTACTGATAACCGGAGATATGATATGGAAGGAATTGACTATCCCCCAAAAGAGTTTACATACCGGCAGATGGATCTGTCCGTAGATATTCTGGTCAGAAACATCACAAAAATTCACAGCGTTGAGCAATGGGCCGATTTAATCGGCTACTCGAGGTCCCATTTCTGCAGAAAATTCACGCAACGGTTCGGAGAGAACCCCAAACAAATTCTTCGACGAGCCCGATTCAGAAGTATATGCCGGGCGATTCAGTCGGATTGGTCAGCTACAGCTTACAAAATTGCAAAGGATACCGGAATTCAAAATGAAAAAGCACTTCATAAATTTCTGAACCGCAATTTCAGTGTTAGTTTTCTGGCTTTGAAAGATCATCTGAAAAAAGAAGCATTCCGATCCAGAAATATAATATCACAAGTTGCTGATGAAGCTCAGGTATATTTACGGGAAACATCAGATCTGCTAAAGATCTCTTCCCTTCCATTGAACGGTGGAATGGAAAAAATGATCCCTCACTACAATGAGAGCAAGCATTTGAAACCAGAGTACCCCGGGAATATGAAGTAATGCGGTGAGCAATGGCCATTTTAAAAACAAACCTGCCCATAGGCGCTGTAGAAAGGGGATAGCCGTTAAAATAACGGCTATCCCTGAATATTTCATTGTTTCACCTGTAATACCGATCAAACCAGTGAATTCTGAAATAAAGATGATGGGAGGTATAAGATAGACAACTATATGACCTATCCAGGAGGCGAAAAAGGGGAGATAACGGTTACCAAAACCGGCAAAGAAATTTTTCCTGAGACCTTGTAGGATTTCTTTGTGGGAGCGATACATTCGGCACCATATTGTATCGGTACCATGAAACATCCGCATGGTAAGTCCGGATTTTACAACGATCCGGGCAAGTGTTACATCTTCAACTACTTCACCTTTCACGGTGGAGTGGCCACCAATCGTTTCGTAACATGCCTTTGTAAAAACCATACATTGGCCACAGGCACTTGCAAATAAGGGTTTTACTTTCTCTCTCAAAGAAGGAAAAGGAATCCACCATGGTGCTTTGTAGCAATAATTCGTTGGAAGATATGTAGCAATGGTAGCATATACCATGGAGATAATCGTCTTCTCGGACAGCGTTCGCATTACCTGATGTG
>SLLW01000221.1 GCA_007133875.1 Balneolales bacterium
ATGGAGGTCTGCCACATCGAGCGTTGTGTTTCCTGCTGAATTTCATTTATCTCCATTGCCGCTTCTACATAATGCTCCAGCTCCTCAAGCGTAATGTCGGTATCAACCTCATTGAGTACCTGTAATACGGAGAACTGCGCATGAGCATTTGTTGCCATCATAAAAGCAACAATTGCCGACAATATGAACAGTCTGCATTTCTTATCCATACAAAACTAATACCGCATGATTTTAAGTGTAATATTAACAGAACTCCCCTGTGTCCTGATTAGACTGCTCCACGTACAGCAATATATAATGAGACGAACGCATTTACGTATCTTACATTGATAACGGTGTATCCACCCTTTATTATCATCATTTTTTATCAAATTTTAAGCCGGCAGCGATACCTGAAATTATTATCTCCATTATATACCCCTCGGCTATTGCGCTCCGCTCGTAAACACATATACGAGCATGTTCACTCCGAATTGCAGTGCGGCCTGAACAATCTCCTCCGGATTGTCATGTTGATCGTAGGCCCACCCATCAGAGGGATTTGACTCATACGTATACAGCAGTACCATTCGGCCATTCCGGTATACAGCAAATGCCTGGGGTGGTTCTCCATCGTGCTCGTGAATTTTCGGCGGACGCCCCTCCGGAAACGCAAATACATTGTGATAGACCGGATGGTTTGGCGGTAACTCGAAAAACTCCTCCTCCGGAAAAATATCCATCAGGATCGGCCGGACATATTCATCGAACCCGTAGTCGTCGTCAACATACAGAAAGCCGCCGTTATCCAGATAGGTCCGTAAATTATCCAACTCGGTATCATTAACGGCGATATTGCCATGACCGGTCATAAAAAGCATCGGATACTGATGGATATCCCGACTTCCCAGCGGAACATCATCCTCACGGTCGCGAAGCGGAAGCGGAACCTGCTCCCGGGCATACCGGATCATGTTGGGCAGTGATGTAGGTGAGACATACCAATCTCCTCCTCCGCGATACTGAACTCTTGCTATAACAAATTCATCACCATCCGCCGCCCTTATATGCGGTACGAATACCGGCATCACCCATAAAAGAACAATCAAAAAAAAGGATTTCACAACGTTGTGTACCTGGGTTCGCAGATTCATTTATCATCTTTTTTCGGTAACGTACCATTCATATCACCGTCCGGCACAAAACCGTAAACCTTTTGAACGTCCAGCCGGATGCAATAGTGTTTGATTATAAGATGCTCTACGGCTATTATCAACCGGATTGCGGTGCGCGGCACCTGTCTTCCTTTATAATTCCCTGTTTTCGTGAGTCCATTTTTTCGATTCCAAACAGAACCAAAACCAAACGAATGTACTTTGGCTCCTTTTAATCACAAACTGGTATTCACCGCAGCATGTTTCGGTATGCTGATTTTTGGAATCGTAATGGCCGTGCTCGGGTCGGTACTGCCATCCGTGATGATCAAGTTCGATGTCGGAAGTTCCGAAGCGGGCACCCTCTTTATTTTTTTAAGTGGTGGTCTGATGTTCGGCTCTCTCCTGTTCGGCCCGATTGTTGACCGGTTCGGGTACCGGTCGCTGCTAATCATCTGCTCCGTCATAACAACTACCGGTTTCCAGGGCATTGCGTTTTCCCCGTCCATGACACTTTTGGGTTTCTCCATCTTCCTGAGTGGTTGTGCCGGAGCGGCGCTCAACGGAGCAACCAATGCACTGGTTTCAGAAATCAGTGAAGGAAAACGCGGTTCCCGCCTGACTTTCCTGGGTGTTTTTTTTGGAATCGGGGCTTTCGGTGTGCCACTGCTGCTGGGATCACTGCTGGACCGCTACTCTTACGAGTCGCTCATTTCCGGTATCGGATTGATGATCCTGATGCCTTTTATCTTCTTTTTGTTTCTTAGATTCCCCCCGCCAAAGCATGTCCGCGGATTTCCGCTATCAAAAGGGGTCGGCCTGGCCAAAGAACCTGCGCTGCTGCTCTTCGGGTTCATTCTGCTTATTCAGAGCGGACTGGAGATGTCCATGGGAGGATGGTCGGCGGCTTACTTCACGGAAGTGCTCCTGGTCTCCCCGCAATACGGTGTGCTTTTCCTCTCCCTGTTCTGGATGGGCCTGACACTAACGCGCCTGCTACTTGGATACCTCCTGATAAAAACAAATACCGCAACGATCATGTATATCAGCTTTGCATTCAGTTTTACCGGTGCACTGATTTTACTCTCGGCAGTGAGTACACCTGTGGCTGTAGTCGGAGTCATCTTGGTTGGAGTCGGTTTTGCTGCTGTTTTTCCGGTCATTCTCGCTTATGTGGGAGATCTCTATGCACATCTTTCCGGAACAGCATTCAGCATCGTTTTCGTGATGTCGCTGCTGGGGGGCATGTCCATGCCCTATCTGATCGGGGTTGTTTCCGACCTTCAAGGGCTCCGAATCGGAATGATCCTCATTCCCGTCAGTATTGTGGCTTCGTTTGTACTATTCCGGATCAGCCACTATCGATCTGCAAAAAAATCAACGGGCACGGTGAGTACCGCTTCCACCGATTGACAGGATTGAATTGTTAATCGATTGTGGCGAAATAACTTACATTTCACTATACCTGTTTCTCGTCCACTCCTGCAAAACCATCCGGTTTCGGAATCTGTGTTGAATTTATGACCTGCCATTTTTGTTGACAGGAGTAGAGCAGTTATAACATACCATATGACATGATTTCCAAATTGGAATTTTTTTGCAATATTTCTCGCAACAGAGTTAGCAGCCTTTGTTGTTGAAAGTCGGTATTAACCGCCAATCCACTATTTAAAAATAAAGAGGTATAAAATGATTACCGAGAAGAACATCAGACAGCTCATTGAAACAAACGGTGATCTCAAAATTTCGATAACCCTTCCGACCCATAAAGTCGGCTCAGATCGCCAGCAGAACCCAATCCGGTTTAAAAACCTGCTTTCAAACGCTTCCGATGAACTTGCCTCGTCGGGCTTGAAAGAGAAAGAGATCGAAAAACTGCTGAAGCCGGCCACCGAGCTGTTGAGTCAACCCTTCTTTTGGTCTGAAATGGAACAGGGCATGGCGGTTTACCTGACACCGGACTATTTCGAAGTTTTCAAACTCCCGTATGAACTCTCCGAGATGGTCTATATCCAGGATCATTTTCTTGTGACGCCACTGCTGCCGATGACCAGTACCGATGGAACCTACTGCATTCTGGCTATCAGTCTGAAAAAATCCCGGTTACTGCGCTGTACACGTACAACCATTGCCGATATCACACCCGAAGATATTCCCGGTGGAATCAACGAGTGGCTTGGGGAGAAGCCTGAAGCACAGCTTCAGTTCCACACCGGCACAAACGAAGGTGAAAATGCCATGTTTTTTGGCCACGGTGCCTCCGGCGAAGAGGAAAAAGAGCTTATAGAACAGTATTTACGGGATGTCGAAAGAGCTATTACCCCGGCTGTCAGCCGCACCAATGATCCCATGATTCTCTTTGGACTCGAAAAAAACCTCGGGATGTATCAAAAAATCAACCATTACAGCCGCATAATCGACCGGCCGATTGATCATAACCCCGACGAACTTTCCGATGAAAAACTTCGCGACCGGGGCTGGGAAGTGATCAGGGACCATTTTCTGAATGAACTCTTTCAGGCGTTGGAAACGTATCGTGACAGCGCGGCTGACCGGGTTTCGAACGACCCGTCCGAAATCATCACCTCCACCGTGATGGGAAAAACCGGGGCAATCTTTATTGCCAAGGACTCGGTTCGCTGGGGCACATATGATGCCGACAATCACAAGGTATTGTTCCGGAATCAGCCGAAAAACAGTGATGTTGAACTGATGAACTGGCTTTCAATTAAAGGATTTGAGACCGGCAGCGATGTCTACGTTCTCCCTAAAACGGATATGCCCGATCAGGCAGAAGTGGCCGCGCTTTTTCGCTTCTGATTGATTCCTGGAATTACAACACATGCTGTAATTCACGTAGCTGTGGCCAGTTTCATTATCATCCGGAAATTGCGCCAACATAAAACAAAATTTGGAATCCTGCATTCGGGAATACGTTCGCCGGATGCGGGATTTTTTTGCTTTCAGGTTCGATGACCGACTACTTCAATCCGGCAGACGCTTCGTTCACGTTCAGTACGTGATCACCGATCTTCTCGAGACGGTTGATGAAATCGAGGTAGAAAATCCCGGCCTTGACGTCGTAATCACCGCGCTCAAGACGCTGGTAGTGCGACTGTCTCAGTTCATCACGCAAAGCATCAATTTTTGACTCCATCAGCTCCGCTCCCTTCATATCAACATCGCCGTATTCACCGGCAATGTTTTCACGCATGAGCTTCAGAGAATCCTGGATAAGCTGCATCATGTCCTGAATCTCCTGGTTGGCACTTTCCGGCATTACTACCTTTTCTTCCAACATCCGCTCGAATGTGCGTGATACCTGATAATAGAGATCCGCAATACGCTCCAGGTCATTGACCATCCGGTGCATACTCCGGACACGGCGAGAGGAAGTTTTGGACAGGTTGAATTCCGAGACACTGGTAAGATACTGGGCTACCTCCAGCTCAATGCGATCCGTGATCTCCTCTCTCTTTTTGATCTTGTCTAGAAATTTCTGATGCTTTTCTTTGCCTTTGAAAAAGAGTCCATACGTGCTGAAACTCATCTTTTCCGTAATTTTCGCCATCAGCTCCACCTCCTTGTAAGCCTCGGAAATGGAGAGTTCAGCGGTAGGCATCAATCCGCCACTGATATATTTGAGGGATTTCTGCTCGTCCTCCACACCCCGGGATGGCTGGAGCCAGGTCACAAGCTTGATCAACTGTGGTACGAGGGCGAACAGAAACAGCACATTCAGGACATTGAACGTCGTATGGAACAGCGACAAGCCAAGGGTAGCATTAATTCGGGCCTCGGGAGAATCTCTCATGATGGCATCATCCAGCACCGACAACTGTGCCGGCGAAAAATTCATTGTCATGAAATCGACAAAATTCAGGAAAAACGGGAAGAGGGCCAGCATCCAGATCACACCGATCACATTGAAGAAAAAATGGAACCGGGCGGCCCGTTTGGCATGCACGTTCCCGATAAGGGCCGCAATATTGGCCGTAATGGTAGTGCCGATATTTTCACCGAGAATCATGGCCGCTGCAATCGGGAAATTGATCCATCCCTGGGCCAGCATGACCAGTGTGATGGTGGTGGCGGCACTGGATGACTGGGTGACCAGCGTCAAAATCGTGCCGACCATTACAAAAATGAGGATTGTGCCAAATCCGTAATCGGTAAATTGATTCAAGAACGAAAGGATTTGCGGATTCTCCTGGATATCCGGGACGGCATCCTTTATAAATTCCAGGCCGATAAACAGAATACCAAAACCGATCATCGCTTCGGCAACATGTTTCAGCTTGTTGTTGCGTACAAAAAGAAACGGAAAGAAGATGCCAATCAGACTGACGGCAATCGGTGTGATTTGAAACCGGAATCCGAACACCGAAACCATCCAGGCGGTGACCGTGGTGCCGATATTTGCTCCCATGATGACCCCGGTTGACTCCAAAAAGGTCAACAGTCCGGCATTTACAAAACTGACCACCATGACGGTAGTGGTTGTTGATGACTGTGTGATCGTCGTAGCGGTAAATCCGGTAACAATACCGGTTAAACGATTTGTGGTCATCCCCTTGAGAATTCCTCTCAACTTCTCACCCGCCACTTTCTGCAATCCATCGCTGAATATTTTCATCCCATAGATGAAAATTCCGAGAGACCCGATCAGTTGCAGAAAATCAAAAAAATTGTATGTCATATCTCACTGAGAAGTAAAGCACTCATCCTGTTACGGCTATGTTTGGAACCGTGTTGTAAAACAATCCAAATGATACTACCAAATACGTCTATAAGTCGGCATGGAAACTACAAAATTATTGTGAAAAAAAATGAATGATTGCTACTATTAATTTCCGCCGGTAGAGATATCTTTCGAAATATCTGCGGTTCTCGAAAATGTGCCCATTGGAATGCAGGACTGCAATTCCTAATTTTCAGTAATGTCTCGTACCCTGTATATCAACCGGTCACTCGCACTTCGCCACTTCCCCCGAATTATATTCCGGAACGGAGAGCGTCTGCTTTGGAACCCGCTGACCCGCAATATTGCCCGTGTGCGGCCGGAAGAGAGGGTTCGGCTTCAATTTATTGAATATCTCACACGTGAAGCCGGTATCTCATCCAACCGGATTGCAACCGAGAGCCCTGTCCCGTCGCGTTACTCCCGTGGACGTACAGACATTCTGTGCTATGACCGTAACTTCGATCCGCAGCTGCTGATTGAGTGCAAAGCGGAAAATGTAACACTCGGATCCCGTACCGCGACCCAATCGGCTGTTTACAATCAATTCGTGAAGGCACCGTACATTTTGCTAACCAACGGGTTGCAGGATGCGCTTTTTCATGTGGATACTTCCCTGAATCCACTTAAACCCGATGATTATCCCCATTATCTTAACCGACGGGACCACACCGACACTACGCCGGATTACTGGATAGAACGGGGGTTCCTTCATCCCGGTATGGACGACCGGGCGGCGTCACAGCTTGCAAATGCCGCTTCCCGCCTGTTCCATCTATCCGACGCGACCAAAAGCTACATCCGGATCCAGTTTCCGACCGACGGTATGCCGATGCGGCATTATTACGCGCTGCTTCCGG
>SLLW01000118.1 GCA_007133875.1 Balneolales bacterium
CCACCATTCGGGGAGTATCGGGTCGTTGTAACGTTATGGAATAAAAGAAACAGACGATGAAGTGCTGTCTCTTATTCAGGCCAGAGTGGGATTTAGAAGCCCATGCCTCCGCCCATTCCGCCCATGCCGCCCATATCGGGAGCACCACCGCCACCGGGAGCGCCTTTGTCGTCATCGGATGGTTTTTCCGATACAACCGCTTCGGTGGTAAGCATGAGACCGGCAACAGATGCCGCATTTTCAAGTGCGGTACGGGTTACTTTGGTCGGGTCAATGACACCGGCTTTCACCAGATCTTCGTAGACCTCGGTGCGGGCGTTATAACCGTATGCGTCTTTGCCTTCGGTAACCTTCTGAACCACGATCGAACCTTCGGCACCGGCATTATTAGCAATAATGCGAATCGGCTCTTCGAGGGCACGGCGGATGATATTGAATCCAACCTTTTGATCGGGATTTTCACCTTTCAGTTTTTCAAGAACATGAGCGCTGCGAAGCAGTGCAACACCGCCACCGGCTACAATACCCTCTTCAACAGCCGCACGGGTCGCATGCAGTGCATCTTCGACCCGGGCTTTTTTCTCTTTCATCTCAACTTCAGAAGCAGCGCCGATATAGAGTACGGCAACTCCGCCACTCAGTTTGGCCAGGCGCTCCTGAAGTTTTTCACGGTCGTAGTCGGATGTGGTTTCATCAATTTGTGCACGAATCTGGTTGATGCGTGCTTTGATGTCATCCTCTTTGCCTTTTCCGTCAACAATGGTCGTGTTGTCCTTGTCGATCGAGATCCGGGCACTTTGACCGAGAAAATCGAGGGTCGCATTCTCCAGCTTGTATCCACGCTCCTCTGAAATCACGGTTCCGCCGGTCAATATGGCGATATCTTCCAGCATGGCCTTGCGGCGATCACCAAATCCTGGTGCTTTAACAGCGGCAATTTTCAGGGTCCCGCGCAGTTTGTTGACCACGAGGGTTGCCAGTGCTTCGCCTTCGATATCTTCGGCGATGATGAGAAGCGGCTTTCCGGTTTGAATCACTTTTTCCAGAACCGGCAGCAGATCCTTCATACTGGAAATCTTCTTGTCAAAGATCAGGATATAGGGATCTTCCAGTTCGGTGGTCATTTTCTCGGAATTGGTCACGAAATAGGGAGAAAGGTAGCCGCGGTCAAACTGCATTCCTTCTACAGTCTCCAGATGGGTGTCGGTACCTTTGGCCTCTTCTACGGTGATCACGCCATCCTTGCCGACTTTCTCCATCGCATCGGCGATCAGATTACCGATGAATTCGTCGTTGTTGGCGGAAATCGTGCCCACCTGGGCGATTTCGTTGCGGTCGCTGATATCCTTGCTGATCTTCTGCAGCTCATCAACAACGGCCCTTACAGCAATATCAATACCGCGCTTGAGATCCATCGGATTGGCGCCGGCTGTTACGTTCTTGAGTCCGGTCTGAATAATGGACTGCGCCAGTACGGTCGCTGTAGTGGTTCCGTCACCGGCATTGTCGCTGGTTTTGGAGGCCACTTCACGCACCATCTGTGCACCCATGTTCTCTACTTTGTCTTCCAGTTCGATCTCTTTGGCGACAGTGACACCGTCTTTGGTTACTGTGGGTGCACCGAAGGATTTTTCAATGACCACATTACGGCCGCGGGGGCCGAGGGTCACTTTCACCGCATTGGCGAGTTTGTCGACACCCCGTTTGAGGCTGTCTCTTGCTTCTACATTATAATGAATCAGTTTTGACATAGGTCAGAATCTATTTAAATGGTTATGGTTCATTTCTATTTTAAAAAATTTCGGCAGCCGTCTTCTGTCCGGTATGCGTTACCCGGAGTCTCATCGGCGTATTGCATTCATCAGGAAAGAATTCCGAGGATGTCGCTTTCGCGCATAATCATCAGCTCTTCTCCGTCGATCTCGATCTCGGTACCGGCATACTTACCGTAGAGCACTTTGTCGCCATCCTTGACACTCATGCCAATTTTTGTGCCGTTTTCATATTTGCCGGGACCAACAGAGACTACGGTTCCGCGCTGAGGTTTTTCTTTTGCTGAATCGGGTATAATGATTCCTGAGCTGGTTTTCTCTTCAGCGGAATCAGGACGAATCAATACACGGTCACTTAGAGGTTTGATACTTGCCATAATTGCGTGTCTGTTTAGTTATAGATGAAGGTTATGGTTTAGCACTCTTTTGATCCGAGTGCCATTTTATATTCGAGACAATAATAAGAAATGCCTGGATACTGCGCAAGCGTTGTTTTTTACATTTTAGCAGTCACAGTACCTCGAGTGCAAGTAGTGCTGAAAACACCACGTGACGACTCAGCGTTCACGTTTCATTTCCAGCCACTCCGCCAGCCGTACAAACTCGTCCGGGTCCAGCTCTTCGGCTCTCCTGCCGGTATCAAACCCCTCCGGAAAATCCGACCCGAAGAGTGATTTCAGGGCATTGGACAGCTTTTTACGCCGCTGTTGAAATGCCGTTCTGACCACACTCTTGAACGTCTCCAGTCGTACCGGCAAATCCTGTACCGACCGGGGGAACCGATCGTTGCCCGGCCGGTAGAAAATTACCGCACTCTCAACTTTGGGCGGCGGATAAAAAACATGGCGCGAAACCGGAAACAGCAGCTCCATCCGACCCAGCACCTGTGCCTGTACACTCAATATTCCGTACTCGCCTGACCGCGGGCGCGCCACCAACCGTTCGGCCACCTCCTTCTGAATCATGAATACCGCTCCCGAAAACAGATCCCCGTGATCAATCACCCGGAAAAGAATGGGACTGGTCAGAAAATAGGGCAGATTTCCGACCACAAACGGACTGCCGCCCTTCGCTCCATCTCCCAAAGTGGCGAGATCCGCATCCAAAAAACTTTGCTGATGGATGGTCACCTCCGGCCAGGTTCTGGCGATGAACGCAACAGACCGTTCGTCCACCTCAAACACATGCAGATCACTGAAAATGCCGGAAAGTGGCCCGGTAAGCGCCCCGGTACCGGGACCGATTTCGATGACCCGTCCCTCCCTTCCGGGTGCCGCCTGCTCTTTGCCGGTTTCCACAGCTGCAACAATGCGGTCAATCACATTTCTGTCACGCAGAAAATGTTGTCCCAGCGATTTTTTGGGTTTGATATGCATATCAGCCGGGGATCTCCCGTTCTACCTCATGCGTCCGTTAAATTTGTAAAACGCAACCAAGTCACGTAACTTTTCCTTAATATGAACCTTTTTATGACGTAAGGTCACCGTGCACAAAATTCCTCATCAAATCGCCGGTACATGGAAATAATGAACCCCTATCAGGTGGCGCACCAGTTCGGATTGAAGACACTGGAAAAACCCGAGGAGCACACCGGTTCGCGCGTAAGCATGAAGATAGGATTACCCCGCGAACGATCCAAGGATGAACGCCGATTGGCCGTTACCCCGGGCGGAGTAGCAGATCTGAAAGCCAACGGGCATGATGTCTACCTGGAAGCCGGAGCAGGTGAAGACGCCCGGTTTCCGGATCACGAATTCTCCGATGCAGGGGCCAATATCATCTGGTCGGCCGAAGAGCTATACAAACGTTCCGAGATCATACTCAAAGTAGCCCCGCCTGATGAATCCGAACATGAACTGCTGCAGCCTGACCAGGTAATCATTTCCGCGCTTCATCTCGGTAACACCACCGAGAAGTACCTCAAGGAGCTGATGCGTAAAAACATCACCGGAATTGGGTTTGAATTCATCAAATCTCCGGACAACAGCTTCCCGATCGTCCGGATGATGCATGAAATCACCGGATCGATGTCCATACAAATTGCCGCGCATTATCTGGAAAACAATCAAAACGGGCAGGGCATCATGTTTGGCGGAATATCCGGTGTACCACCGGCTACGGTTGTCATTCTCGGAGCAGGCATCATCGCCGAGTACGCCGCACGAACCGCCCTCGGGTATGGCGCCCAGATTTTTGTGATGGACAATGACCTGGCACTGCTCCGTCATCTCGAAAACTCGCTTGACCGAAGAATCATCACCGCCATGGCGACCCACCAGTACATCTCATCGGCACTCAAGGTGGCTGATGTTGTAATTGGTGCTGCTATGGTTGAAGGCCATCGCGCTCCCTGCTTAGTAACACGTACAATGGTCGAGACGATGAAGGAGGGTAGTGTCGTTGTTGATGCTGTGATCGATCAGGGCGGATGTATTGAAACCAGCCACCCCACGACCCACTCCGACCCCATATTCATAGAAAACGGAGTCGTCCACTACTGCGTGCCGAATATCCCGGCCAATGCTGCCCGTACAGCGACCACGGCTCTGAACAATCTGCTTGTCCCGTTCCTGCTGGATATCGGCGACGCCGGAGGGATCCGCGAGGCGCTCTGGACCAATGTCAGCCTTCGCAACGGCACCTATGTATACAAAAATCAGCTCACAAAAAAATCACTGGCTCAGTTTTTCAACATGTCGTACCGGGATATCGAAATGCTGATCGCCAGTCAGATTTAAACCAAAACCGAACTGTTCGGACGCCGTTCCGGCCCCCCGATGATCATAACAAATAATAAACGAACCATGAAATTATTTACCTCCCGCCTGTATCTCCCACTCTCATTTATTGTAATTATCGCTGCCTGCACTCCGCATGATGAGGAACACACCCTGCCCGGTCCGCTAAGCGAAGATCACCTGATGGAACACATCCGGGTCCTGGCATCCGACGAATTCGGAGGGCGCACCCCCGGAACGATTTACGAGGAAATGACCGTCCAGTACATCATTGAACAATTTGAGCAGATCGGGCTGGAGCCGGGCATGCCCGGCGGATCCTGGACCCAGACGGTACCGTTGATGGGGCAGCAAACGCATCAGGCCGGGCTTACGCTCTCTTTGGCCGATGGTGCAACGGGAAATGAATCCGCTGGTTTCGCCTATCAGGACGATTTTATGGCATGGCCTGCCCATGTGCAGGAGTCGGTTGCCATCAGCGACGCCGAACTGGTCTATGTTGGTTACGGCATCGAAGCACCGGAGGAGGAGTGGGATGATTTCAAGGGTACCGATGTAAGCGGCAAGGTCCTGGTCTTCAAAAACTTCAACCCGGTTACTTTTGAGGATCGCTTTGACGGTGGCAACCGGCTCTATTACGGTCGCTGGACCTACAAATACGAGCAGGCAATCGAAAAAGGAGCTCTGGGTGCAATCATCATTCATACCGATGAAACTGCCGGTTACGGCTGGGATGTCGTCCGAAACAGTTGGAGTCTCGAGCGCTTTTTTGTCTATGATGAGGAGGGGCATGATACGGATTTCGAAGGTTGGCTGACCCGGAGCCGCAGTGAGCAACTTTTTGAGATGGCCGGTTTGGATCTCGACGAAATGCTCGATGCAGCCGAAAATCCCGATTTTGAACCGATCACACTCGATGGCGTCAGGCTTGACATCTCCCTTGAAGCCGGCTACAGAGGTATCGAAGGGCAGAATGTTGTCGGAAAACTGGCCGGGTCGGATCCTGATCTTTCTGATGAGGCGGTCATCTTTTCGGCGCATCACGACCATCTGGGATACGGGGATCCGGTTAATGGGGACTCCATTTTCAACGGCGCCTGGGACAATGCCAGCGGAGTCAGCAAACTCATCAATATGGCACGACTGTTTGAGATGGATCGGGACGAAATCCGCCGGAGTCTCTATTTTGTGACCGTCACCGCTGAAGAATCGGGATTGCTTGGGTCGCAGTACTTCGCTTCCAACCCGCCCGTTCCTGCCGGCAGGATGTCCGCCAATGTCAACCTTGATGCAACCAATATTTACGGAGAGACACGCGATCTGGTCGCCATCGGCTATGGCCGGACGGATATTGACCCGATTCTGGAGGAAGAGGCCCGACGGCTGGGCCGAATCATCAAACCGGATCCTAATCCCGAACAGGGCTACTATTACCGGTCCGATCACTTCTCCTTTGCCCGTCAGGGTGTTCCGTCACTATATCCCAATGCGGGTAATGAATTTGTCGACAAACCGGATGATTATAACGATCAGGTGGCTGAATACCGCTCGAAAATCTATCACACCGTACATGACCGCATTCATGACTGGTGGGATCTCTCGGGAGCAGTCGAAGACCTCAAACTGATTTACAACGTATCCAAGCGTATTGCCAACGACGACAACATGCGAAGCTGGGTACCGGGAGATGAATTTGAGGAGGCTCGCATGGATGCGCTGGAGGGGGCTTCCGGCAGATAACCGACAGGATCAGCAACCATATTTTGCGGCATCACCTTAATCTTGCGGCATCACCTTAAATATGCGGCCTCACTTTAGCCCATGTCTATCAAAAGCAACCGTGCGGAACTGAGCGAACAGAACTTTCGGAGAATCAACTGGATCAATATAGCACTGACTCCACCACTGTTACTCGTCTTCTCCTGGCCGTTTTTTATATTCAGCCGTTATATCGGGATGCCGGACCCGCTGCTTTTTGCCGGGACATTCTGTTTTGCTTTTTCGTTTACTATGACCATTCTGCACGGCCATGTGACCATTGCCCTGGGAGCACTCCACCGCAATCGTTACCATCAATGGCTCGACAGCCACCGGTGGGGTCACGGGTTTTTGATCAGGCCGCTCTATTTTTCAACCCGGTTTCGGTTGA